>JBDTUE010000006.1:0-47829 GCA_040007895.1 Saprospiraceae bacterium
TGATTAATGAAGGATTCAAAAATGTAATTCCTGTCCTTGACAATAAGGATGAATTAGCGATATATGAAGAAGGGATAGAGAACTCCTGTAAAATCGGTCTCCGTATCGCCACTGAAGAAGAACCCAATTTCCAATTTTATACTTCCAGACTTGGTATCCGCAATAGTGAAGTGATCCAGTTTTATAAGGATCGCCTGGCAGAGAATCCAAAGTTCAAACTGGAACTCCTTCATTTTTTTGTAGACACTGGTATTAAGGATACGATCTATTATTGGGGTGAATTCAAAAAAGTATTAAAGACGTATTGTGAGCTAAAGAAGATTTGTCCTGATCTGAAAGCCATTGATATTGGCGGAGGATTACCTATACGCAATTCGCTTGGGTTTGAATATGATTATAGTTATATGATCAATGAGATCGTAAAACAAATTAAGATTGCATGCCAGGATGAAGGTATTCCGGAACCAGATATCTTTTCTGAATTTGGTAAGTATACCGTTGGAGAAAGCGGGGCTACTGTATTTTCAGTGATCGGGCAGAAACAACAGAATGATTCTGAACTGTGGTATATGATTGACAATTCCCTGATGAATACATTGCCGGATAGCTGGGGTATTGCTGAACGTTTTATTTTATTGCCGATTAATAAGTGGTATAATGATTTCACCCGGGTCAATATCGGAGGTATTACCTGTGACAATTCAGATTTTTATAATAGTGAAGTGAACGAAAATCAAGTCTATCTCCCTGCATTTAATAAAACCGATCCTGAACCGTTATACCTGGGATTCTTTCATACCGGGGCATATCAGGATGCGTTGAGCGGATATGGGGGCATTAAACATTGTCTTATACCAAGCCCTAAACATATCCTGGTTGATCGGGACGAACAAGGTAATCTGGTCGATCGGGTTTACCTTGAAGAACAAAAAGCAGAAGACATGTTGAAAATACTTGGGTTTTAATTTGTTGATTTATCTTTCTTTCCACATCTAAATTTATATTTCATGTCCAGAGGTCCCGTTTCAAATTTTATCGAGCATCATTACCGTCATTTTAATGCAGCGGCTTTAATGGATGCTGCTAAAGGTTATGAAAAACATCTCGCAGAAGGTGGTAAAATGATGATTACCCTCGCAGGTGCTATGAGTACCGGAGAATTAGGAATATCTCTGGCAGAAATGATACGGCAAGATAAAGTGGACATCATCAGTTGTACAGGAGCTAACCTCGAAGAAGATGTAATGAACCTCGTAGCACACAGCAAGTACAAAAGGATTCCTAATTATCGTGATCTCACTCCCGAAATGGAATGGGAGCTACTTGAAAATCATTACAACCGCGTAACCGATACCTGTATTCCCGAAGAAGAAGCATTTCGTAGACTGCAAAAACATTTGTTTGCACAATGGGCCAAAGCTGAACAAGAGGGACAATCCTTCCTGCCCCATGAATTTTTATATAAAACGGTATTAAGCGGTGATTTAGAACAATACTATGAGATAGATCCAAAAGATAGCTGGATAGTAGCTGCCGCTGAAAAAAATATTCCTATCATTTGTCCGGGTTGGGAAGACAGTACTACCGGAAATATATTTGCAAGCTATGTCATCAAAGGAGAATTAAAATCTACCACGGTCAAAAGTGGTATTGATTATATGGTATACCTGGCAGACTGGTATCGAAAAAATTCAAGTGGCAAAGGAGTAGGATTTTTCCAAATCGGTGGAGGCATAGCCGGAGATTTTCCGATCTGTGTAGTACCGATGATGTATCAGGATCTTGAATGGCATGATGTGCCGTTCTGGTCGTATTTCTGCCAGATCAGTGATTCTACTACTTCGTATGGTTCATATTCCGGTGCAGTTCCCAATGAAAAAATTACCTGGGGTAAACTGGATATTCATACACCTAAATTTATAGTGGAAAGTGATGCGACTATAGTTGCGCCATTGATTTTTGCGTGGGTATTGGGTTGGTAAAGGAGATTAATAGATGCATACACCTGTTTTCAAATTCATTCTTTGTCATCTTAATAGTAATTGAAGTTTGAACAGTAATTATTCCTTCAGTAAACGGTTTCGCTTTTTATTTTATAGAAATTTACTTTTTTCTTAATCCTGAAAGGATTTAATATTAATAACCGCGCATGCAATGCGGGGTTATTAAATAGCTGATTTTACTACCATGAAGTGGTTGAATATAACTTAATAGAGACTTCTCTTTTTAAATAGGTTTATCCCTTTTCATAAATATTTTAGTTCTTCTAAGTAGACAGAGGAAGGTTGCCTTTACTGTTTTAAATTCAACCCTGTTCGGGGTTGTCAAATTTTTTTTTGTTCGCCCCGGATTGCCTCCTGAACGGAGGTAATCCGGGGTTATTCAAATTTAAGCCTTTCAGGCTTTGGAGTTGGAATGCGATTCAAAAAAATGATCGCAATTTTAAAATAATTGTTTTTTAAATCTGGATTTTAAGTGGTAATGAAATGATAAACCTTTCATTTTCATTTAACGTCCGGCTTTCCCCCAGGGGATCACTTTGTGAAGTCGACGGAATTTAAAAATCGAAATAAAGTAGCTTTAGCCTCATTATTCAACTAAAGCCATTAAGTTGTAAAGCTTATTCGAATAAAAAAAATGAAAGCTAACTTATCCTACCAATCCCGCCTGCTTAGAAATCTCCAGCATCCGGTCAATGCACGCTCTTCCTTTTTCTATTACCCATTGAGGAAGTATGATTTCAGGTAAATCATATTTCATGCAGACATACAGTTTCTCGAGTGTATTTCTTTTCATATGCGGACATTCATTGCATGCACAATGATTATTGGGTGGTGCAGGAATGAAAATCTTATGCGGTGATTTTAGTTCCATCTGGTGAAGTATGCCTGCTTCCGTAGCTACAATGTATTCATTGGATGAGTCGGAAATTGTATATTTTAAAAGCCCGGTAGTACTCCCTATAAAATCCGCCATGTCCAGGATATGTGGTTCACATTCGGGATGTGCTATGAATTTTGCATTTGGATGACGTTCCCTTAGCTTCACTATTTTTTCATGCGAAAATATTTCATGCACCATGCAGGACCCATTCCAAAGGACCATATCCCTACCGGTTTTTTTAATCAGGTATTTACCAAGATTGATATCCGGAGCAAAAATTATTTTTCGATCTAATGGAATACTATTGATCACATGCGTTGCATTAGTAGAAGTACAACAGATGTCGGTGAGTGTTTTTAATTCAGCCGTGCAGTTGATATAACTTACGACCAGGTGGTCGGGATACTTGGCTTTAAATTTTGAAAATAAATCCGGAGGACACGAATCTGCCAATGAGCAACCCGCTTTAAGATCAGGTAACAGTACTTTTTTGTTAGGAGAAAGAATTTTGGCGGTCTCGGCCATAAAGTGTACTCCTGCAAATACGATCACATCCGCTTTGGTACTGGCTGCTTGTTGTGAAAGCCCAAGGCTATCGCCTACATAATCCGCTAAGTCTTGAATTTCTGATTCCTGGTAGTAATGTGCAAGAATGACGGCATTCTTTTCTTTCTTCAATTTTTTTATTTCAAGTTCAAGGTCTAAGGAGGGGTCTAAAGAGATGTGAAGATATCCGTCTCGGTTTAACTGGTCCGCTGAAATAGAACTTTTCGACATAAAAACTAATATTGATTGACACTTCAGTTTGTTGTGAGGGCAAAGATACGGACTATTAGTTTAAGGCTGGGCGGTTGAAAAGAAAGATGGCTGGTCGTTTCTGAATGTCTTCGAGCTTAGATTGTTTCCAGGTGTGAATGGATTTTGAAAGGATTAGTTCTGAAGGTCCACTTAAATCTATCGCAATAGCAAGTATCGTTTCATCTCTTAAATAAAGTAATAACGCTTGAAAAAGTGACTCGTTTCTATAAGGAGTTTCAATACAAATTTGAGTGTATCCCGATGTCCAGGCTTGTTGATCCAATGTTTTAATTTTTTTAGATAGATCTTCTTTGGACCGGGAAGGTAAATATCCATGAAATGTAAACCCCTGCCCGTTTAATCCACTGGCCATCAATGCCAATGCAATAGAAGTAGGACCGATCCATGGTTTGACCGGGATATTCCTTCGATGTGCTTCGGCTACAATGATGCTTCCGGGATCAGCGATACCTGGACTTCCTGCTTCTGATAAAAGTCCTAAATCCTGACCCTGCAGGACCAATGGCCATACTTCATTGAAAGACTGATTTGCAGTATGTTTATCTATTTCCCAAAAAGTGCAAGCATTGATATCAAAATCAGGTATAACTATTTTGATAAATCTTCTGGCAGTACGGATATTTTCAACGATAAATAATCGAAGCGTAGACAGGGTTTTTAAATAATCCGGCAATAAAACAAAGGGATTTTCTTCATGGATAAAACAGGGAATCAGATAAAGCTTTCCAATAGCCATGTATAGAAAATGAATTAAAGGTGCAAGGCTTTACCGGTCCAGGCAGCATAGGCTGCTTCTTTCATGGCTTCTGAATAGGTCGGGTGGGGGTGACTGATACGGGCTATGTCCTCTGCACTTCCTTTAAATTCCATGATCGTGACTGCTTCCATGATTAAGTCTGCAGCACGAGGACCAAGAATATGTACACCTAATACCTCATCGGTGTTTTTATCAGACAAAATTTTTACAAAACCTTCTGTATCCATACTTGCGCGGGATCTGCCCAATGCTTTAAATGGGAATTTTCCAACATTGTAAGCTATGTTTTGCGCTTTTAGTTTTTCTTCCGTTTGACCGACAGATGATAATTCCGGCCAGGTATAAACAACTCCGGGAATTAAATTGTGGTCAATATGTGGTTGTTGACCCAGGATGATTTCAGCTACGGCGATACCTTCCTCAGAGGCTTTGTGAGCCAGCATAGCTCCCTGCACTACATCACCAATGGCAAAGATATTTGGATTGGAAGTACGGAATTGTTCATCAATGATGACTCTTCCTTTTTCATCTAATTTGACTCCTGCTTTCTCAGGGTTAAGTCCTTCTGTATACGGCCTTCGCCCAATAGCGATGAGGCAATATTCTGATTCGATATTTTTTATTTCATCAGAGCCGTTGAATTTAAACTTGATATTTACTTTATTTTCTATTGCATCTACAGTTTGAACAGCATGATTTAAATGGAAAGTAATACCAAGTTTTTCTAAGAGCTTCTGTAGTTCTTTTGCACAGTCGGTATCCATCCCAGGCAATATGCGGTCAAGGTATTCGATCACTTCTACTTTGGTACCCAATCGTGCATATACAGATCCCAGTTCAAGTCCGATGACTCCGGCGCCAATAATCACCATATGACCCGGGACTGGTGATATATTTAAAGCTTCCGTGCTGGTAATAATTCTTTTTTTATCATAATTAAATGCAGCAGGAGTAATAGGTTTAGATCCCGTGGCTATAATAGTATACTTGGTTTTAATGCTTTCAATGGTGCCATCAGGTTTAGTAATATTTACTTCATTGGAAGAAATAAAACCTGCAATACCCTGTAAAACCTGGATCTTATTTTTTTTCATCAGGAACTGCACCCCTTTACAGGTTTGATCGACCACTTCATTTTTTCTTTTAATCATAGCAGGCATATCTATTTTGATTTCACCTACTAACAGTCCATGATCCTTAAAACGGTGGATTGCATTATGATAATGTTCACTGCTATCGAGCAAAGCTTTGGAAGGTATACATCCTACATTAAGACAAGTACCACCCAGGGTCAAATATTTTTCGACAATGGTCACTTTTAATCCAAGCTGAGCACATCGTATGGCTGCAACATAACCCCCGGGTCCTGAGCCGATGATTAATACTTCAGTATCCATAGTTTAATTTTTATCAGGAGGAGGTTGATCAGGATTTTTGGGGCTTGATGGCCTGTTGTCCCGGTTTTGCCTGAATTGGTTTCTATCATTTTGCCCATCCGGCCTTCTTTGAGATTGATCAGGTCTTTTTTGTTCATTCGGGTTTTGAGGTCTTTCATTAGAATTACCCTGCCCATCAGCATTTCGATCAGGCCTTGGTCGATCTGACCTTTGTGGACGTTGTGGTCTATCCTGTCGATCTCCTGATCGTTGGTCAGATCTCTGATCGGGTCGCTGATCAGATCTTTGATCGGATCTCTGATCGGGCCTTTGATTTTGATTCGGTCTTTGTTGTTGATTCTGAGGTCTTGGCCTTTGAGAATTATTATCCTGCGGTCTGTTTTGATCTTGATTTGGTGGACCTGACCTTCCAGACGGTCTTGAATCCGATTGATTTCTATTTTTGTTTTTATTGCGCCTTCTTTTTTCTTCCGGCAATTCTATTTCTCCGGTGACATCTGCATATCCTTTGTCTTCTTCGACGGGTTGCCCTGAGGCTGCAGCCATAGATATTGTTTGACCAAAATCCGGAGGCATTTCACCCTTATCATTTCGTGCTTTATGTGCTCTTACCTGTTCAGGAGTAAGACCAAACACATGAGATTCTCTTGATTCCCGAGACCTGTTATTGGATTCGATTTCATAGTACATTACTCCTCTGAAAATATCCGTCTTGAGAAGATTGGCTCGCCCAATACCGGATACGATTGTTTCTATTTCCATTGGGAACCTGTCCAGAGATTCCATATACACATCCAGTTCGTAGTTTAAACAACATTTTAATCTTCCGCATTGACCAGAGAGTTTAGTCTGGTTGATAGCGAGATTTTGATATCGCGCTGCGGATGTAACTACTGTTTTAAAATCAGAAAGCCAGGTGGAGCAACACAATTCTCTGCCGCAGGAGCCAATACCACCTATCCTGGCGGATTCTTGACGGGCTCCGATCTGTCGCATTTCTATTTTTATGTGGAATTCTTTTGCGTATGCTTTAACCAGCTCTCTAAAATCTATTCTTTTATCTGCAGTATAAAAGAAGGTTGCTTTTCTAAGGTCTGCCTGGTATTCTATATCACCAAGTTTCATATCCATATTGAGCGTCTTGGCGATTGCTCTTCCTTTTACAAGAGCAAGTTTTTCCATATCTCTTGCCTGGTGCATATGATCTATATCTCTATCCGAGGCTAACCTGACCACCTTATAAAGAACCCTGTCTTCAAGGACATTTTTCTTTTTCATTTGCAATCTTACCAGATCACCGCTCAATGAAATTTTACCTACATCCTGACCGGCAGCGGTCTCCACCACCACCCAATCACCTGTAGAAACATCTATATAAGAATCCTTGCGATAAAACTCTTTACGCGAACCATTTTTAAAACTAACCTCAACCCAGGGATAGGGAGCCGGATCTTCGATATCTAATACTGAAATCCAGTCGTATGTGTTCATCCGATTACATCCACCGGTATCACATCCGCCATTGCTTTTACATCCCGCTGCTTTCCCGTCTTTAGTTGTAGAACATCCAATACATGACATGGTAACAAAGGTACATTTTTTAATCGTTGGACCTCAGACTTGTATTATGAAATAGAATGAATCAAAGTAGGCACGGAATGATTCAGAATCTGACTAAGATTTAGCGATAAGGCGGTAAATAATACTTTAGGATGTGCATTTCGTTCCACATAATAGATATGATCGCTAAAGAGATCTTCCATGAGCCGAATATCTTCTATAGATAATTGTTGAGACAAACCTTTAATACCTTTCCATTCATCTGCATTAAACCCTTCTGTTTCTGTTTGGGTAATTTTATAATACAATACCTGTTCAATGTATTTTAATCCGTATTTAAGGAATTGCCGGTGAACATCTCTGCCCTCTGCAGCAAAACTATCGCACCATAAAATGATTTCTTCAGCTTTTTTCTTAAAACAAAGTCTCAACCAAAGAATCATTTTTTCACTATGCGGGTTAATCTGGTCTTTCGCCATGATCAATGCTTCGTTCATGTTTCCTTCAACACTACTGGTGATACTTTGAATCAATGGTTCCTCTTTAAGACCAAACTTTAATAGAGCACTACGAATGTCGGCATCATTAAAAGAAGGGATGGATATTGTTTGGCAGCGGGACACCAAGGTGGGCAGAAGAGCCTGCATATTTTCAGTAATCAATAATATGAGACTGTTTTCAGGGGGCTCTTCAACCAATTTGAGCAAAATATTGCCCTGATGACCCAGATATTCTGGTAACCAAACAATCAGTATTCTATAGTTGCCTTCATAGATGGTCATCGACATCGTTTTGACCATATTCCTGCATTCGGCTGCTGAAATATTGAGCAGTTTATTTTCTTTGGCTATGGTCTCTTGCCAGGTAGTAGCATTGAGATATGGATTGGCTAAAACAGCATTTCGCCATTCATTGGTGTTTTCATTGACGAGATTATCCTTTCCCCCGGCCAAAGGGAAAAAATAATGATTGTCGGGATGAATCAGCTTAAATGATTTTTGGCAGGAATTGCACGTGCCACAAGGTTCCTCATTAACAGGAGTCAAACATTGGATCAGATTGGTTAATGCTAATGCCAAAGCTAATTTTGCACTGCCTTCAGGTCCATGTAAGATAATAGCATGCGGAAGACGCTTGTTTGAAACAAATGACCTTATTCTCTTTTTCTCAAATTCTAATCCCGGGATATCGGCAAATCTCATTCTATATACATCAAAGACCAAAGATACTCTTCGTTTACAAAAATCTTGGTTATAAGGATAAATATCAGGGTGGAATAAAAACCGTTTAGTGTGGTAAAAGTTTAAGAAATTTGCAGTTCAATCTATGAAAGTCGCAGTTTTTAGAAAAGGGCATTTCAATGCCGCACACCGGTTAAACAATCCTTCCTGGACAGCCGAAAAAAATGACGCCGTATTTGGTATATGTGGCAATCCCAATTTTCATGGCCACAATTATGAATTAGAGGTGAAAGTAGTTGGAGAGGTAGATCCTGAAACCGGGTTTGTAATTAATTTATTTGATCTTAAAACAATCATTGAACAGGAAGTAGAAAAAAAATTTGATCATAAGAACCTTAACCTTGATTGTCCGGAATTTAAAGATGTTCTTCCTTCAGCGGAGAATGTATGTTATGTGATCTGGAAAATTTTAAAAGATAAACTTGATGCGAGGTATGATGTTACGGTCAGGTTATTTGAAACTCCGAGAAATTTTGTAGAATTTCCTGCGTAGGAATCAGGAACCTATTTCTTTTTCAACACTACCGTTTTTACTATTTCTTCCTGCAGGTTAAAAAGCCTGGCCATATAGATGCCAGAAGGAATATCATCGATATAATACTTTTTGTTTTTATAAGCATAATACACTTTGGCTTTTTCACCCGTGATATTATACAATTCTATCTTGCCTAATACAACCGTTGAATTGATCATAAAATATTCCTGTGAAGGATTCGGATATAGCTGGATGGATTCTTTGTCAAGTTCTGATTTGGTGGGAGAAGTCTGATTGAATAAGTAGGTTCCGGTAATAGTTGTATTGGGTTTACCTACCTGTTCCATTTTGACCGTGATTTTTGCAGCTCCCGAAATACCCATTGGATAAATATGAATATCCATATTAGAGGTTTCATTCGGCGCTAATAATAATCTCATGGTATCTATGGTGGGGATGTAACAAAAGTTTTTATCACAAACTGCACTCGACCATCCCTGTGTGATGCTTTCTATTTTCCTTGTCCACTTCACCAGGATCGTATCAGAGGATTTGTTGGTAAGAGAAGCTTTGGCAGCCACATCTAAATCATTTGTTTTCACACCAATTATACTTGGATTAGGGGTCAGCGTAAGAACATCCTGTGCCTTTACCGGAACGATATAAAACAAAATAATATATAAAATAATCTTCTTCAATGGCAATTCGTTGATTACATATTATACAAATTTATAACGGGGAGTCCATACCTCCGTATCTTCTGTGTTAAATCTTTACATATTTATTTATCATATTCGAAATTTAACAATAGTAGATAAGAAAAATAAATATCAATATATCCTTCGTATCATATTCGAATAAAGACTTTTGTAGCTGGAAATTCTACTCTAATATAATCTTAATTTTTGAATTACTTACTTGCAATGGAGTTGTTAAAAAATTATTTCTATTATAAATGAATCTTTAGTTAGCGTAAATAAAAAAGGGCTTCGGATTTCTCCTCAGCCCTGTCATAATTACTACCAGATCCCTGCATTTAGGCGATTTCGATGGTTTTTACTTTGGTTTCTGCGGTTGCTTTTTTAGGTATATAGATTTTTAATATACCCTGGTCATAAGACGCTTGAATCGCATCTCCTTCTACGGTATTGGGTAAATGGAAACTTCTTTTAAAGGAATTAAAAGAGTATTCCTTACGCCATACTTTACCCTCTTCTTTATTCTCTGCATCCGTTTTCTTTTCAGCAGATATCGTCAATTGTTTTTCCTTCACTTCAATACTGATATCTTCTTTAGTGAAACCCGGGCTTACCACTTCCAGATAAAATCCATTATCTTTTTCTGTGACATTTACAGAAGGTGATTGGGTTACATCTTCAGCCGCACTGGGCCATCGGTTGACAAAAGCAGGATTATATGTGATTAGTCTCATGATAATTTATTTTTATTGGTTATAGAATATTTATTGTTTTAGGTTCTTTAGCGGCATCTACTTTTTTGGGTAAAGTGATGATCAGAATTCCATTTTCATAAGCCGCGGAGATGGCATCTGTATTAATATTTTCATTCACTTTAAAGTTGCGACTGAATTTATAATAGGAATACTCGGTTTTGATTTTATTGAATGGGGTTTCTGGCTTTACTTTGTCCACTTCCACTTTAAGTATGTTTTGGGAAAGAGAAAGTTTGAAATCTCCTTTGGTAAGTCCTGGAGCTGCCAGATAAATAGTCAACGCATTTTCGGATTCTTCAATGTTGGCTAATGGGCGATTCCATGCCCAACCAAAATCTTTGGTATTATCTACCTGGATTGATTTCATAAAATCATCCACTGCGTGTTCAAGCTCCTGATTCCAGAAGGGAAATTTAAAATGTTTATTCATGATTAGTTTATTTTAATTTCATACCCTTAGATCAAAGTGTATACCAATGGAAAAAACACGCCATTATGGCCTAAAATAGCAAAAATAGCATGTCAAAAGGGCAGTTAATGTATATTATGAATGAAATTCTGGCAATAAAGGCCCGATATTGTCCTCAGAATAACTTAGTACAATCCTAAATGATATGGGCGAATTTTAATTTGAATACAACCTGGATTTAACTAATTGCACCATCAACATAACAGAATTTATTTCAGACCTACATTGTTTTTTAGTTTGCATTCATCGTAGGTCCTCTTATTCATTTAAGGCCATTTAGAATTTGACTTGAGATTGACGGGGATGATATCTGATCCATCAAATAAAAAAGCCTTCACTGGGGGTGAAGGCTATCAGATTGGTTTTGAATACTTTCGTCTTGGGAAAGTATATCTTTTATATTTTTATTCGGTACACGATTGATTCATTTAAAAAACAATGTATTTATCGAACTTTAAGTTGTTGACCTATTTTGATCTCATCCAGGTTTAATTGATTCAATTCTTTAAGAGCATTGATGGTGAGATTAAATCGTTTTGCTATTCCATATAACGTATCTTTTTCTTTCACGGTGTAATATTCCTGTTCATTTAAAGAAGTCATGGTTTGTTCAAGAGGTGTGCGCACGGATTGAAGGGTTTTAGTAGGATTATCGTTTGATTCCAAAGGCTCGATCGGATCTGGAGATGCGGGCATTCCCTGGTTTATCATTTCAGGAGCAGTTTCCAATTGTATCAGGTTAGGTGCAAATTTAGATTTACGGGACAGGAAGATTTTGGAACCAACCACTGGTTGGCTCCCGGGATTTATCCTGTTTCTCCGGTATAAATATTTAGATTGAATACCGTACTGCTGAGAAATCATCTCGATGGTCTCTCCTTGTTTTAAAATATGAAAATCCTGCGGTTCCGAATACTTCCTCTTTTTCTTTTGGAGGAAGATATTCATCGGAGTTGTGATCGCAGCATTTTCATCACTTAATATTTCATTGTATCGCATGACCAGCTCGACGGGCATATTAAGGTCCATAGCAATTTCAGCCGGACTGGCCATTTGAGAGATATAAATACTTTTTAGTCCATTAACTTTATTAAAAGGTGATTTTTCCTTTTCCATAAAAAAGCCAGGAGGTGTTGATGGCACTGGTATTTCCACTTTCGAATCATAAAGAAAAAGCTTGTAGTCTTCAATAAGACTGATCAATCGTCTGGCATATAGCGGATGAGTAGCATAGCCTGCTTTTTGTAAGCCTTCAGCCCAGCCTTTGTAATCATCCCTGGACAGGGTGAATAAAGACGCATATCGATTGCTCATTTTGCCTTCACCACTGATAAAATTACTATGAGCTTTAAAGCTTTCTGCCACATCATTGTAAGCTCTGAAACAAGACTGAATATGATTACCCTGTCGGTCATAATCATCGTCTTTCAGATAATAGGTGCTTCCGCCCCATTTATCACCACACTTGATTCCAAAGTGGTTTTTGGCTTTTATAGCCAGTAAACTGGTGCCGGCTTGTGATTCTAGGATTGCCTGGGCAAGTTTGATACTCGCCGGTATTTGAGTGCGGGACATTTCCTGGATGGCTAGATACTTATAGGTTTCAATATAAGACATCATTCGACCGTTTTCAGCAGTAGATGCATGCATTGCATTTGTGTACATAAGGAGGATCATCACCTTTTTCATCATTCTCAGATTCATTACGATTATTTTTTTTCAGGTTTTAGGAATTAACTCCATATCAATTATTTATTTACTGGATGAAGGCCAATCCTATGCCAATGTCTGTTAATCGATGCCTAATTAAATGCTAATGAGGATCTAAGTAGTTGATATTCAATTTTTTCCGTGGAAGCTTAAACATATTAAAACAAATGTTAATACGTTGTAAATAAGATTTCAGAACCAAATAAATTAGTATTGCAAATGGCCAACTACTTAAAAAACTAATGTAGTGTAATGGTATTTGGAGCTTTTCTGCCCTTTGAGTTGAAAGAGTCTACTAAGACTTTGGTCTCAACGATATGATCAGACCTACTGCAGGATTAGATTCTGTAGTAAGACCTGATTTGATCTCATCTAATGAAAGATCCGGGTTTTTACGCAGAGCATCTTGAAGACTTTCACCTCGTCGTAACCGATAATGATCCCTTAGATCCAGGTTTTGAAATTCATTTTCCCGGAGGATCACCTTATTATAAAAAGCAGGAAATGTCTCTGCAACTATGGAAGACACTTTTTTATCCGATGGCTGAATTTTGGGTAGTAGTATTCTATTGCGTTTAACAAATTTTCGTAAAGCATTGGTTACGGAAATTTTGTTTTCATTTTTAATATAATGAATAAGCAAAGGTTTGTTCAATGAAAGCTCATCTGAGTTCATTACATTCCAATGGCGAATATTATACTTATCAACATTAAAAAGTTCTGCTATATCACTTAATTTTTCACCAGCCTGAACATCATATAATACATGATCATAATAAACCTGATCGCTAAGACTGCTATCCATAAGGTCCATATGAGGCAAATCTGATTTTAAAGGTTCTTTGCGCTCTGTATTATTCAAATATTCTTCAAAATAGTGAGCTACTCTTGAAGGAAGTCTTAATGTGAATCCAATTTTATTAGTTGGAATCATATCCTGTCTGTAGGACGAATTTAAAAAGCGAATGTCATCTTTAGACAATCCTGTAAGTCTGGAGATTTTATCAAAACTAATTTCATCATAGATCTTGATAGCTTTAGTAATTTGAAAATCAAATCTGGGAGTCTCGGGTATTATATAATATTCCGAGTAATACTTCATCATATAAGCGGCCGCTAAAAATGCAGGAACATAATTGCGGGTTTCTTTAGGAAGGTACTCTTTAATGTCCCAGAAACTTTTCTTTCTTGTAATGGCCATAGCCTGGTTCACACGCCCTGGTCCGCTATTATATGCAGCGATTGCCAAAGCCCAGTCATGATATCTTGCATATAAATCTGTAAGATATTCCAGAGCTGCATCGGTAGCCCGGTAAGGGTCCTCCCGTTCATCCACATATTTATCAATCACCAGGTCATTCATCTTGGCAGTACCTGGCATAAATTGCCATAGACCCTGTGCACCAACCCAACTGCGCGCGCCTGTACGTAAAGCAGATTCTATTACACTAATTATCTTGATATCATTGGGGAGGCCTTTCTCTTCTATCTTTCTTTCAAAGATTGGGAAATACATAGATGCACGACCCAATAAAGTCTGTGTCCATTCAGGTCTTGCGGTGAGGTAAACTCTCAAATAACCTTTTACTTCATTCGTAAAACGAGGTTCAAATAAATTGGTAACTGTTTGAATTCTATTTGTTAATTCAACATCAGAAATCTCCACGAAAAGTTCACGATACATTTTATCAGCAATATCTCCATTGGGATATGCTTGAACGGACGCATTGGATACGAAAAAAGAAGATGATAAGAAAAGCGCAAGCAAAAAGGATCTTAGGTGGATTGTCCGCATTTCGATTATAAATTGTCAAAGTTAAAAATAATACTAAGAAATCAAATAATATATCCGAATCTCAGGCCCATCCACCAAACTATAACATATCTTGTTTTTGGGAATATGTGTTAAGTAATAGGTATCGCAAATGTACCTATTTTATATGCCCGGTGATTTAAAGAAACCTTAAATAAGCCTAATAATAACCTAATACTTGTATTAACAATTTCATATCTCTAATCAAATTCTTAAAGCAAGAAGTGTTACGTAATTCGATGTTAGTCAATATATTTGATCTGAGTCCCGATGAAAAACCCCTCTTTAAAGATCTCAATATTTTTTTTATGCATGATGACGGAGCTACTTTCAAGTACGTTCTGGATGGAGTCAATGTCTATAGCATCCTGCCGATGGCTTTATTTGTCCAGTGGATTTTGTATATCTTTTTTACTTCTGGTAAAACCCGGTGATAGCAGTATCTTTTTTTTGAAAAATTTAAATTGGGTTCCATATGGATTATTCCTCATTTTAACGATATGGATAATTCCTTCATTCTACAAAATATACCGTGATAATATTCTTGACTATCATGTAGCAGACATGCTCCCTGTGATTCAAATCATGTGTAAACGATGGTTGAATTTCCAACCGGTTTATCAATCCATTCCGGAGATCTGGGGCGACACGATACCAGCATACCTCCCGGCGATGTGGATGCCTTTCATTCCGTCCGTTTTATTTTCTTTTGATCCAAGATGGATTACCATAGGATTGACCTTATTGGCTATTTTATTATTTCTTTTGAAAAAAAAATCTTCACCCCTGTCCTGGTTGATTTTTATTCCGCTTGGTCTCTGGTTTGATTTTTTGCTACATCACCGGAATGAAACATTCAGAATGACACAGGAAGGATTGGTCTATTTTTATTTTATCTGCATGGTTTTAACCATTTATTACGAGTTGCCAAGACTCATCGGGCTGATGACCGCTTTATGCTTATTGAGCAGATACGGACTTATATTTTTTTTACCTGGGCTATTTTATTGTTTGTATAAAAAAATGGAATAGAATTTTTTAAAAAGTTGTTGTGGTCAGCCATTGGATGGGGATCCGGACTGATGATCCTTAGCGGTGCCTGGTTAAAACTCAAGGTATTCCTCGGATTACCTAAACAATATTTAGTATGGATGGAGTCATACAAATACAAATATCAGGCAGTACTGGATGAAAGTCTAGGACTATCTCCTTTTTTTCCACTCAAGATGAGGACAGTAATATTAAATAGTATGTCGGCCTTACTGATCCTGACCGTTTGGCTGATGATTCGGTTTTATAAAAAGGATACGCACAGATTTTATCTATTGGCATTTCTCAAACTTTCCCTCGTTATCTTTTATAATTTGTTTATAATTCCCTATCAATACCTCATGTACACTTCAGTAGCTGTTTCCTTTGCGTTGTTTTATTTATATTCAAATCATGAGGAAAAACAATTTGTAATTTAGTTGTATGAATCAAGTACTTCATTTCAAAAATAAAGCATTTGATATCGAATTAGGAGTGGAGCCACCTGAAAACAAAACAATAAGTTATTCGGGTTTTCCCCCTTTTACTAATGGACCCTATGCCAGTATGTATGTGGCACAGCCCTGGACGATCCGGCAGTATGCTGGTTTTTCAACAGCAGAAGCAAGTAATCAGTTTTATAAACAAAATTTGAAAGCAGGACAAAAGGGATTGAGTATAGCTTTCGATTTGCCTACACACCGGGGATATGATTCAGATCATCCGAGGGTCCGTGGAGATGTGGGAAAAGCCGGTGTGGCAATAGATACCGTGGAGGACATGATGATATTATTTGAAGGAATCCCTTTAGATGAGATATCAGTTTCGATGACCATGAACGGAGCGGTGATACCAATCCTGGCATTTTTTATTGTGGCTGCTGAAAGAAATGGTATTCAACCTTCACTACTTGCCGGAACTATTCAAAATGATATACTCAAAGAATTTTTAGTCCGTAATACATACATCTATCCTCCTGAGGCCTCCATGAGACTGGTAACCGATATTTTTAAATACACTGCTCAGTATATGCCTAAATTTAATGCTATCAGTGTAAGCGGTTATCATATGCTGGAAGCAGGGGCACCACCGCATCTTGAATTGGCATTCACGCTGGCAGATGGATACGAATATTTGGAGTATGGCAAGAAATCAGGTTTGAATATTGATGCATTTGCAGCAAGGATTTCTTTCTTCTTTGGGATAGGAATGAATCTGATCGATGAAATAGCCAAACTGAGAGCAGCAAGGACTATGTGGAGCAGTTTAATTTCGCAGGCAGGTGGGAAAAATGATAAATCTAAAATGTTGAGAACACATTGCCAGACCTCAGGATGGTCACTCACACAACAAGATATTACAAACAATATAACCAGAACGGCGATTGAAGGCCTGGCAGCCGTATTAGGTGGCACGCAGTCTTTGCATACTAACTCGATGGATGAAGCCATCTCATTGCCGACAAATGAAACCGCCGCTATTGCCAGAAACACTCAACTTTATTTACAAAAAAACAGTGGTATAAAACATTGGGTTGATGTCATCGATGGTGCTGCTGTAATTAATAATAGAGTTCAATCTATGATTAACGAAAGCCATTCAATACATAGTGAAGTTTTAGGCATGGGCGGAATGACTAAAGCAATTCAATCAGGATATCCAAAAAGGAAAATTGAAGAAGCCGCTGTATTGAGGCAGGCAAAGATTGATTCCGGCGAGGAGAAGATCATTGGAATGAATGTATTTGCCAGAGAAAAAGAAGCTATAGTTGAAACGCTAAATATAAATCACCAGGAAGTTTTTAATAATCAAATTTTGCGATTGGCTGAGGTAAGAAAAAAAAGAAATCCATCTCAGGTTAATAGTAGTTTGAAAGCGATCACCAAAGCATGTAAAAATGTATCATCCAATATCCTTACAGCATCCATAGAAGCAGCAAGATCAGGGGCTACCCTGGGAGAAATATCTTCAGCCATCGAATTGGCATTTGGAAGGTATCAGGCTCCCGTCAGTGGTTTGAGTACAATATATGGTTCTAATAGCATGAAAAATAAATATTTCAAAAAAGCTTTTTTGCTGGTGCAGTCTTTTGAAAAAAAATATGGTCGCCGACCCAGAATACTGATTGCCAAAATTGGACAAGACGGTCATGATCGTGGGGCTAAAATCATTGCCGCCGGTTTTGCAGATATTGGATTTGATGTGGACATGGGACCTTTATTCCAGACTTCTCTTGAAACGGCCCGTCAGGCTGTTGAAAATGATGTCCACTTTATTGGAGTCTCTACACTTGCTGGAGCTCATATGGCCTTAATACCTGAATTAATAGACGAATTAAGAATCTTTGGTCGGGAAGATATTAAAATCATAGCCGGGGGAATCATTCCCGCAAAAGATCATGAAGAGTTATTTAAACTTGGAGTGATCGCTATTTTTGGCCCGGGTACTAATCTGGCTGAAGCTGCCGTAAATTTGTTGAAGTTGATGAAATGAATTCGATTTATATTTCCTCGGCAAAAAACAAATCAGCACTGATGCGATCTGCAATAAATTTTCCTTTTCTGGTAAGTTGAATGGATTGATCTGAAAGCACTACAAATTTTTCATTCGCCCAATGGTTCGATTGTTTTATGACATGTGATTTGAATGGCTCCTTCAATTCATGCATGGAAACACCTTCTATTGTCCTTAGGCGGGTCAGGATATATTCATTATACTTCATGATATCATTCAATATTTCGATCTCAAAAAAGGATTGTTCATTTTTAATCAATTGGATATATTGATTATTATTGGCAACATTCCATTGACGGGATAGCCCATCAAATGAATGGGCAGCAGGACCAAACCCTATATACTGTTCACCACGCCAGTAACTACTATTATGTTTTGAGCGGTGTCCCTCTTTCGCAAAATTGGATATTTCATATTGCTCAAACCCATGATCAGGAGCCACATCCATTAAATATTCAAGTTGATGAATGGTCTCATGATCATCCGGACCTTTTGCATTTCTTTTTTTAATTTGATTTGCTAAGATGGTTTTTGGTTCTACAGTAAGTGCATAACAGGATAAGTGAGCCAGATCAAGATCAAATGCAATGTCGAGATTTTTTTTCCAATGATCCTGCCCGGTAGTAGGTGATCCATAGATGAGGTCAATACTTAGTTTTTGAAAACCAATGCGCCTGGCATTATGAATGGCATCAAGACTTTGCTGAGGAGTATGAGACCGATGCATATACTTCATGTCTTCTTCATAGAATGACTGGATACCAATACTTAGACGGTTTATCTGAGTTTCGATTAATGCATCCAGATAATTGGGGTTAAGGTCATCCGGGTTAGCTTCAAGAGTACATTCAAAGCCATGCTGAAAGCTATATGAATCCTGCAAATGATCCAAAATGGATTTTATTTCAATAGAAGACAAGACAGAAGGTGTGCCACCTCCAAAATAAACGGTTTCGATTTCTTGCCCCTTTAAGTAATCTTTTCTTAAATCGATTTCAGTATGAATTGCCTCCAGGAGATCATTTTTTGTGCTCAGATTGGTTGAAAAATGAAAATCACAATAGGTACATGCCTGTCTGCAATAAGGTATATGAATATAGATGCCGGCCATATGAAGAGCAACGAATAACTGCTTCCGTGTAATTTAGCAGGGCAAATGTACAGAAGAGAGAGCTGGTTAATGTTGGTTTGTTCTATTTTGACTTTTTCTGTAATTAGTCAAACATCAAAAAAATTAATACTTATTGCAGAACCATCAGATTCTTCTGCAAAACTTTTAAATTCAAAAACTCTTCAACAGACATTTTTAAGCAAGACGGATGTCTATAAGTTCCTCCAACCGAGGATAGATTCGATGCAAGGTCTGGGTTATCTCGAATGTCATATCAATAGGCTTGAAGAAAGCGATAGTAGTTTTATAGTCTCACTCACCATTGGCAACCGCTATGCGTATACCGCATTTAATGATACAGGAGTACCGGAACATTGGCTGGAGGAGTCTGGATTTAGAAAATTTATCTTGAATAAACCAAGGATGAATCCCGCTGAGTGCCTGGAGGCCTTAAAAAAAATAGTGATCTACCTGGACGAAAAAAATTATCCTTATGCACAGGTTTTTCTGGATAGTACGATTATCCTTGCAGGGACTTTAACTTCAAGACTGCATGTAGATCCCGGCCCCAGGATCTTGATAGATACTATTGAATGGGATGATAAGTTAAACGTTTCGAAAGCATTAATGAATCGATTGGTTGGCGTCACCACCGGGAATTATTTTAGTAATGCTGCGATGAACGAAATGCAATTACAATTGAAGAATCAATCCTATTTGGATGTATACGCTCCACCACAAGTAGTGCTGTATAAAAATAAAGCGATCATAAAACTATTTTTAAAAGACAAAAAAATTAGTACCCTGGATGCACTATTAGGATTGTTACCTGGTACAGAAGAACATCCCGGGCTTAAACTAAATGGCACTTTTAATGGACATTTTGTAAATCAATTCCGGCAAGGAGAATCTTTCAGGATAAATTTTCAAAGCCTTCAGAATAATAGCCAGAGCCTTATCATGGACTTCAGTATTCCATATGTATTAAATCTTCCCTTCAGCCCATTTGTACATTTTGAGTTATATAAAAGGGATTCATTGTATCTGGATGTAAAAACTGAAGCTGGTGCTGAATGGAAATGGGGGAAACACGGAAGCTTCAAAACAACGATAGGTACTTTATCCTCTTCATTACTTAAACCTGATCTCAGACATGTAAAAATTACCAGGACATTACCATCAGCGTTAGATTTAAACTATAATTACCTGGGAACATCCATTCAATTCAGAAAACTGGATTCAGAACTAAATCCCCATAGTGGGTTTAATGGAAAATTGTCTGTTACCGGTTCGAGTCGTACCATTAAAACCAATCCAGCGATTGTTTCTTTGCAGGATGAAAGCGATACCTCCTTTTCGTATTTATCCCTATACAATGGATTATTAAAGAAAGGATTTTCTTTTGAGTGGGGTATTCAGATCTCTTCTTATAAACCGGTTAATACCTATAGCACTTGGTTTAGTTCTATTCAAAGCGGATTTAAAAGTGCTTCTGGCGGATTGCAATTAAATGAATTGTATCGCCTGGGTGGTTTTCAACTCCTGCGTGGATTTGATGAACAATCTATTTTAGCAAAAGACTATTTAATCTGGATCAATGAATACCGGTTGATAACCGGAGCACGGTCTTATATTTATGTTCATTCAGACCTTGGCACCATTCGTGCTTTTAGTACAGACCAATATATTCGAAACACATACTGGAGTCTGGGTACAGGGATCGTGTTTGATACGTCCTTGGGATTATTCTCTGTTTCATCATCTGCAGGAAGAAAATTTCCTGACTCATTTGATTTTAGAAGTATAAAATTACATGTAGGGTATATCAGCTATTTTTAGAATACGTGAATTCTTTAGCGATAAAGTGTACTTCTACGTATAAAAAAAGCTCTTATAACTTTTCAATTACAAACAAACCATCCCGAATAGGTATAATATAACTCTTCAATCTTTTATCGTTGCTGATTTTATGATTGAAGGAAAGGATTGATTTCGTCTCTTTATCATCTGGAGCAGTCACTACTTTACCAAACCAGAGGACATTATCCACAAGTATAATACCTCCGGGTCTCATTAGAGGATAAATTTTTTCGAATATTACTTCATTAAATTGTTTATTCGCATCGATGAAAGCAAGGTCAAATGTTGAATGAAGGTTATCCAATATATTCACGGCATCTCCAATGATTAGATCCAAGTGATGGGAAACCCCGGCTATATCAAAATATTTCCTGATTGTAGGTTCATATTCTTCATTTACTTCTATACACGTGATTTTACCTCCCGGTTTTAATCCCTGAATAAGGCATAATGCGGAATAACCGGTAAATGTTCCTATTTCGAGGATCGTACTTGGTTTGATCCACTGACTAAGCTGAATCAAAAGTCTTCCCAAGACAGGTCCACAAGACATGAAGGGGTTAACGGTAGTAAGCCCTGTCTCCCGCTCCAATTGATTGAGATAATCAGGTACAGGATAGCTTAAAGCATCACTGTATTCATATATTTTTTCGTCAAATAACATGCGCAAACCTCTTTTGGATAAAGGGATACATCAATACGGATATCATGATCAGGGTTGCCCCTACGTAAAAGCTCCCCGAAAGCTTTTTATTTTCATGTAATAACAAGGCAGCAAGAATGATTCCATATACGGGCTCGAGGTTAAGCACCAGGTTGAGGGCAAACGCAGAAACGTGTTTTAATGCAGAAAGTGATAACACGTGAGCAAGAGTGGTGCAAACAATGCCCAGGATCAATAAGTATATCCAATCTGTGTGGGATGGCCACCACGAAAATGGTCCGGTGATCAGATAATAAAAAATAGCTACGATACTTAATGTCAACCATGCACTACACATTTCAATCCAGGATAATTGCCATACATTGATTTCATCAATATATTTTTTATTTAAAGAAGCAAAAACACCTGCAAGAAAAGCAGAAAATAATCCGAGCAAAATACCAGGGTACCTGGATACTTCCAGACTTTCTACGACCATCACCATACCAGGTATGATTAATAAAGCAATACTAAAATTTAATTTATTGAATGGTTTTTTCAGAATAACAGGCTCGATTACACTCACGAATACACAGGTAGTAGCCATACAAACGAGGCATACCGAGGCTCCGGCGATTTTTACAGATGCAAAAAACGCTACCCAATGAATAGCAATAAGGCTACCGATGATTGAAAATCGAATCAGTTGCTTGAATGGAATAAATCGTAAAAAACGAATCCCTTTGGTAAAAAAAGTAAGTCCAAGACCTGCGATCAACACTCTCCACCAGACCAGGGATAAGGATGGTAATCCTATTAATGCACCTAAAATCGCAGTAAAACCGAAAATAATAACGGCAAGGTGAATCATCCCATATGCTTTGACATGATTGTTCATTGAATGGATCTCATTGGAAGTGCTAAATATAGGCAATCCGTCTATAACCCTGATACTCATGATCCAAGGAGATAAAGCTGAAATAAAATTGTAATTATTGAGTTATTAATTAAATGGATAGTTTATTGTCTTTTATTTATTCAAAATAATTTTACCAGGCAGTGGATTATTTCAAATGATGCAATTGACATGATTATTTTATAATTTTGCGATGAATATTGATCGACCATGAATATTGGAGATGTAGCGCCTCATTTTAGCTTGTACGATACGGAAAGAAAGAAAGTAAATCTATCTGATTATTCAGGAAGAAAAATTTTTCTTATATTTTTTCCGGCTGCATGGACGAGAGTGTGTACTAAAGAAATGTGCTCTGTGAGGGATGACTTTAGTTTTTACGAGGATTTGGATATTACCGTGTTTGGTATATCAGTAGATTCTCCTTTTGCGTTAAAACATTTTAAAGAAAGCCAGCAGATTACCTATACTTTATTGAGCGATTTTAATAAGGAAGTAATCAGAGCATATGGCGTTTATCTTGAAGATTTTGTTTGTGATATGCATGGTGTAGCCAACCGCTCAGTATTTATTATAGGCAGTAATGGAACCATTCAATATCGGGAAGTGTTAGAATCAGCCGGAGAAATGCCTGATTTTGATGCTGCAAAACGGGCTCTTGAAACCATCGATTAAACTTAGTATATGAATCCCTTAACTAAATATTACGAAGATGAAGATGTCATGGTGGATGACGATCATGTTGGCACCGATGACCCGTCTCATTTAGTGGTCTATAATGATGATGTCAATACGTTTGATTGGGTCATCCAATGTCTGATGGAAGTATGTGGCCATGCTTTTGAACAATCTGAACAATTGTCGTTATTAATTCATTTTAAAGGGAAAGCAACTGTAAAAACTGCCTCGTTTGATTCTCTCAAACCATTGAAGGATGCCCTTGTTGAACGAGGCCTTTCTGCAGTCATAGAAGGTGTAAAACAGACCAACTAATTAATGGCACCGGTATTCATCCCGAATACGGGTGTGCCAATAGATTTTTCTCAATGTAGTACAGAAGAATATGGTCCTGAAGGAATTGTCGCCATAGGCGCTAATTTTCATCCTCAGACCTTACTCAACGCATATAGTTCGGGTTTATTTCCATGGTATATTTACGACGGATTTCCTCATTGGTTTTCGCCGGATCCCCGCATGGTATTATTCCCTCAACACCTGAAGCTCTCTAAGAGTATGCGAAATGTATTTAATCAAAAAAAATTCAATTATACCTGTGATGCCTGTTTTGATCGGGTGATAGAAGCTTGTGCAAACACACAACGAAAAAATGATGTTACGACCTGGATTGATCAGGACTTTATCGAGGCCTATACACAGTTACACCAATTTGGTTTCGCACATTCGTTTGAAGCCTGGCAAGGTGAGGTCCTGGTGGGAGGTTTGTATGGAGTATCTATTGGAGAAGTATTCTTCGGTGAATCGATGTTTTCAACAATGGCCAATGCTTCCAAAGCTGCTTTTATTAAAGCCGTACGATTTTTATCACTTCATCAGTTTAAAATGATTGATTGCCAGGTTTACTCAGATCATCTGAGTAGTTTAGGAGCAATTCCAATATCAAGGGGAGATTTTCAATCCATGCTTGCTCAGGGGATGAAACCATCTCCTTTAACTGGCATACACTGGAAAGATCTTTTTGCTGATCTTAAATAAAGCGTATGACAATAAGAGAAAGATATGGTTTGCTCAGATCCTGGCTTATGTATTATGCGAAGCCGGGTAATAGATCCCGTTTATTTCGTTTTTATTCTGCTTTTATCAAAGAAAATGATTTGGTGTTCGATATTGGAGCTCATCTCGGCAATAGATCGCAGACTTTTTTGGATCTCGGATCTAAAGTAATTGCCGTGGAACCTCAACCCAATTGTATACTATTTTTAAAAAATAAATTTGGAAAAAACAGTCGATTCATACTTCACGATTATTTAGTCAGTTCTGAAACAGGTCAATTGCCTTTCCATATCAGCTTCGCGAATCCTACCATTTCTACAGCAAGAGGCAAAGAATGGCATCAACAGATCAACAGCTATGGAATGATGCCTGCATACTGGAATCAAAAAATAATCAAGTCAGTGATCACCCTGGATTGGTTGATCCAGGAATACGGTATACCTGCTTTTTGCAAAATTGACACCGAGGGATTTGAATGGGAAGTGATCCAGGGTTTAAGTGTAGCCATTCCGGCTTTATCCTTAGAGTACCTGGCTTTTGACCGGGACCGGATGATACAATGCCTGGAGCGTTTAGGAAATCTCGGAGAATATCGAATTAATTTCTCTCCAGGTGAAAGTCAGCATTGGTATTGGAAAGCATGGAAATCATTGGAAGAGGTGATGACTATTCTTGTAAATAATCAATTGCCATATCGTTTTGGAGATTTTTATTTTAAACTTACAAATAAGGCCGGTTCAGAAAAATAAATTTTATTTAAAACGGAATGGTCTTTTCCATTACAAAGCTGAAGTCCTTAGTTTTAAATTTATAACTTTTAAATAAGGATAACATTCGATCCATTCAGGAAATTTATACTTGCCATGTGGTGTAAAGGCATAGATCGGAATTTTTTTTTGTATGAGGTCCTGCATATCTTCTTCCGGTAACGTAAAATGATATGCCGTCATTTTATTATTAAAAAACATGACGTCAATATCTTCAAACGCATTCATATTGATCACCAGGCTTGAGTCTGGTATGTACTCATTAAGATGTTGATAAATATAGGTATTGAAAATCCTGTCATTTCTTACCTTGTTTTTATTCGATATATGAGTGCTGAAATAAATTGGGTTCAGGACAAAATAAATGATTATGGATATTAATATCAGGCTATAATCCCGGATAAATTTTAACTGTATACTCTTATAAATAGCTGTAGCCAAAAAGAGTAAAAAGATAGGCGCGACGAAAAAGAAGTGAGCATCTACTTTGGTTTTAACTATAAACGAGAAGAAACATAATACAAATAAGGATTCAACGAGAAAGGCTCGTAACAGTCTTTGATTTACGGATGAATCCCTCAACATTAAAATTATACCGATAGGAATTAAATAATAAACCCAATGGCCAAAAAAATCACTAAAATGTTCTGCATAATAAAAAACGCTTCCAGAATGACCCTCGAGTGCTTCCGTAATATGTCTCCAGTTATAACTTTGTTCGAATCTTGCTAAGTCAGGAAAGGTCAACCAGGTATAAATTTGCCAGGGTAGAAATATAACGCAGCATACCAGGACGGATTTTATTAAATAATTGATCTCCTTTTTTAATAACTGTTTGTCGGATTGAAGTAGAATGTTGACGCCCCATCCGAGATAGGGTAAAAGGCCAATCAACCATTTATTGAGTATGGCAAATCCGGATAAAACTCCAATCAATATCCCCCATAACAAAGTTGGATTTTTCAAATATTCCGAATAAGCCCATAAACCTGACAATACATAAAATCCAAAAGCAATGTCATTATGATCCATTCCTTTAATCCCTGCAATCATCTGTAACTGAAAATTTGAAAATGCCAACAGTAATGCTGCAATAAGAGCTATTCTCTTTTCTCCGGTACACAGAAAAGCAATTCTATATAAGAGGAGTATCATGATGGACCCCATAAGAACACTTGGTAAACGCATAGAGAATAAAGAAACTCCGATGGTTTTCATACTTAACCCCATTTGCCATAAAAACAAGGGAGGTTTATGCAGCCAGATATGACTGCAGCACCATTGGGTGGGATCGTAATTGTTATTAATTGGATTGGCTCTAAGCATCGGTTGAAATGGGTGATGCATCATATTCCTGGCGACTAAAGCATGAAATCGTTCGTCCCAATCATGAAGAAAAGGATCTAAGAAGGCAGCCCAAATTCGTAAAATCAAACCTATAATAAAAATCAGCAATACAATCGCATGTGACTTGAGGAAAAAATAAATTGATGAATAGACCTCTTTCATTTGTCGGATAAAAGGTAATAATTCATTGTCCAATTTTATAAATCAATTGATTTCAATCTTCACCGGTATCCTCAGCGGGGTATAATAAACCAATTGCCATCCGTTATCATTTAATGACCATCGACGTTCCATACGGAGTGGACTACTTCGATGTTGAATGACTTCAATGATCAGCGTGGAGTCCAATAATTTAAATGCGCGTTCAAATAAAGTGTCAGGGGCGTTAAATGTTTTATGCATTACCCAGTGATCGGCATAGCGGTAGTAGTTATCCGTATATGCAATGGTATCGGATTGATCCGGCTCTCCTTCCAGTGGGAATTGAATATGATGCATTTGAAAAGCTGAATCTGTATGAAAAACCTGGTAAAATGATTTGAAACCATTAACCATAGGAATATCATCATCCGGTAGATGAGGTGGGCTGTATGTTTTGCAGGATATTATAAACCCCGAAACGCAAAGAAAAAAAATAAATTTATTGAATACAACCATATACGAGGTGATATTGCTGCAGGACTTTTTCATAATTAAGTTTAAACGATAAATGGATTGCATCTTTGATGAGTTTTCCTTTGAACGATGAGTCCTGCCGAATTATTGAGTTAATATCAGGCAATAGATTTTTTTTAAAATCGATCTGACCCAAACCATAGGCTTTATACATTGCTTCCTTGGCACACCAGATTTTATATAAATCATCAGCATAAAACGGGCTCGATTTAATTAGTAGTAGGTCTTCAGGATAAATAAATTTAGTCTCTATCCGTTGAAGTCGTGGAAGATCTTTTTCGATATCTATTCCACAGGGTCTGTGTGCAAGCATGACGGCCGCCACGTCAAACGAATGACTGATGGATATATACCGGTCATCATTGGCAAGAAAGGGTTTGCGATTAAAGTCCTTAATAATCTCAGGTTGGTCTATTAATAAGTGCAACAAATACCTCGCCGCTAACCAGGTTGCATTGCGAGCTTCCGACGCCGATGGTAAATTTTTTTCTTCGTCAGGTAACTGGCTTAAAAAGAAGCTGATGGGCTCCTCAATTTTCCATACTAATACGATCAGATCAGGATCTTCCTTTTGAAAAATGACAGGCATTTCAGGGTAAAAATAAACGCAATCTTCAAATACAGGCAATTGCTTTTTTAAACTTTACTTACAGATTATTCTATTTTTGCGCTCTTTTTTATAAAATATGATACTTACTGACAAAAAAATTTTAGAGGCTATAGAATCAGGATTGATCGTGATAGAACCGTTTCGGATGGATTGCCTTGGTACGAATAGTTATGATGTTCATCTTGGAAAATATATCTCCGTCTATGCAGATAAGGAACTCGATGCACGTAAACATAATACCATTCTTGAATCTGAAATAGGTCCTGAAGGATTTCTCATGGAACCGGGTACATTATACCTTGGGGTGACAGAGGAATACACGGAGACACATCATACGGTCCCTTTCCTCGAAGGTAAATCCAGTATTGGAAGATTAGGTATAGATATACATGCTACTGCCGGAAAGGGCGATGTGGGTTTTTGTAATTACTGGACACTTGAATTATCTTGTGTAATGCCGGTGCGTATCTACGCAGGTATGCCTATAGGCCAATTGATTTATTTTGCCGTAGATGGAGAAATATTGAGATCTTATAAATCAAAATTGGATGCTAAGTACAACCAAAGGAATCCGAAACCGGTAGAGTCGATGATGTGGAAAAATAATTTTTAAGGAACGGTATTGCCAAACTTTTGTTGCCATTCAACCAGTCCACCTATCAGATTTCTTGTATTTGAGAATCCTGTTTGAGTTAATAAGGACTTAACCATTCCGCTTCTGTTACCGGACCTGCAACAAATTACGATTTCCGCATTTTTATCCTCAGAGATATCATCGAGTTTACCCATTATTTCACCCAGCGGGAGTAGTCTGGCTCCCAGGTTAAATTCATCATATTCATAGGGTTCACGAACATCAATAAATACAAAAGAATCTTTATCGGCAAGCTTTTGATGAAGTTCTTCGACAGTAATATCCATAAGTTCTTGATTTTAGTTTGGACAAGGATCCGGCTTTTTCAGATTTAAAAATATTCGCACCGTATCTCCGCTGTGAATCCTGGTATCCTCATCGTATAATGGTTCCTGATGAATGACATAACTTGATTCTTTATGATCGATTACGTCTTCTTCAATTTCCTGGATGATGAGTCCCATACTGGTCAATAAAAAAGTTGCTGCCGGATACGTCATGCAGACCACATTTGGAATGGGAATCTCTGCTCCGGTATTGCTGGATAAAACAAAGTCAAGTGTAGCTCCTTTTGGCAATTTGTAATCTTTTTGTTCAATCCTGGAACTAATAAGCGTATCGCCCTGATAGATCATTGCCATTATATAATCTTTCGGCCCTGCATCATACATGTAGCCTACAATATTGCTTTTAAATTCAAACCCTTTTTGAAGTTCAGCTTTCTTTACATCAAAAATTTGACCATAGAGTCGCGGGAGCAATGAGACGGATACCAAATCTGCATTGTGTTTGGTGACTACAAGATAAACTTTGCGATCTTCTTTGACCAGTGATCCCGGCTTTGGAGTTTGTCGCAACACAATGGATCCGGGTTTATCTACAAAATAGCTTGAATCTTGTTTGATCAGTTCAAAGTCATGACTCCTCGCCATTTGCTCAGCTTCAGCCATTGACTTTCCGGTGAAATCAGGTAATTCGATGCTTTGACCATGCCGGGTGTAACATTTTAACCACCAGGATGTTATCAGCAATAAAGTAAGTAAGAAAATGATCATGGCAAAAATATTTCGCCATACGAAAGGGTCCTTGTAAATCGGCAGTTTGTTGTCCACGCAATAATTCTAATAAGTGTGCAAAATTAGGAAGGAAATATGGAACAAAATTAGATTATTTTAAATCTGTAATGTTCTCTGGCTGAAATCACTCAATGATTTTGGATTAGTCAGAATAATAAATATAGTACTACTTTAAAAGGGTTAAGAAAGCTTCTGCTTTGGGTTGCAAAAATTTCGGAGAATAAATCCATAAAAGTTCAAAAGCGCTGACCCCGGTTTTGACTTAATATTTTTATTTATTGTTTAATAATTTTATCTACAACATAAAAATTCCTTCCATCGAAATATCTGAGAAAATAAATGCCAGAAGGAACTTGAAATTCATAATGGTTAATACTTAATGGTTTTATAACAAATGAAAGAATACGTTTACCATCTATAGAAAAAAGTGTGGATTGTATAGAGTTGGAAGATCGGTTTTCCAGGGTAATAAATCGACTGAATGGATTGGGATATGCTTTTATTAAATGCTCTTGAATAGTCTGTTTAGTAGCTAAAGTAGGATCATTCAATATTTTAACCCTGAATTCTTTTACCCCGGACCAATTATTATTCTCATCCACAATAAAAAATGAAATCAATTCCAGGGTATCAGCTAATATATTGAATGCACTAAAACTTAATTTTCCGGTATTAATGTCCGATTGAATAAATGTTGATCCTGTTTTTTGAATAACACCATTAATCAATAAATTTCCGCTTTTCGGCTTTTGTAATAACACATACCTGATTTTACTTGCATCTGAATCTGCATCCGTAGCTTCAAGCGATGCTTTGGTAATAACTTTAGATTTTAATTCAAACAATTCGAGTGTACTATTGGTAATAAGCAAAGGACCCTGAGCCACCACAGATCCACATAACTGTAATGACCAATCATCTAAACTCCCACCAGCTCCGTTGTTCCCGTCTTTGATGATCAGTTTCCATGAACCTTTTGATCTGGTGTGTTGTAAGGAGGAGAAAGGTTGTTCGGGCCTGTGTATTTTCCGATCAGTTAAAGGACAAGAGAGTGCAATGGGTGCCTGGTCGTCCAGACCGAGATTGAAATTGCTTAAATTATTACATTGTTTTGTCCAGAGAACTATAGAATCTCCTGAAGGTGCCTGCATGATAACGGATAAATCAGCAATAAAATCATGTGTGCCTCTTATCGTTGGAATTGATACTAAACCAATATCTACTGAATCCTGCACGTTGATTTCTGAAAATATTCTCGGTGTGCCTGTTGCTGAAATAAATTTAGGAAGGTCGGCAGGAATGTATGTTTTGCAAATTAAAGATTGGGTATGGAATGTTGAAAGATTGGCCGAAGAGCTGGTGCAACCTTTTGATGATCTGATTCGCCAAAAATAAATTTGATTGGATTTTAGTTCAATCTCGGATATAGCGGTCGTGTCACCGGCAGATAAATTTTTGGTCCATACTGTTGTCGTGAAAGAAGGACTCTCCGATACTTCAAGGAGGTAATCTTCTGTATTGGGTATAGACTGCCATTTGAACACAGGCATGGTCGCCACCTGATCCTGACTATTCAATGGGTTTAATAAAGTCACCTGGTCAGAAGTGATTCTTAATTTAATATCCAGTAAAGTAGTATCTCCGGTCCGAAGATTGATTCCAAATATTTTAATAACCCGGTCTTCAGGTTTAGAAAGTGGTTTAATAAAAATAGATATAACAACGCTATCCTCTTTGACCAATTTATCTTTTGAAAAGGAGATGGAAACATTCGTATCATTTACAAAATTTGAAACTAAACGCAGCGTATCTGTACTGGATGAATGAGAAGAATATATTGATTGTTTAATTTCTGTCCCGGCACATAATGAAAGCTGATCGGGTGAAATCAAAAGTTTGATTTTTGGATTTAATAACGGGCTGACCTGGATATCTGAATTATTGACATCAAAAAATATATTACCTACTGATTTTATTTTTATCCTTCCATGATCCGTCGATGTATTCGGGATGGTGACCCATTCACCACCATCATTTGCAGTAGATTTAGTAAGGATCGTAGTAAAATTAAACCCGCCATCATCAGACCATAGGATATCTACTGTTTTGCAAAGCACCGGGGCAACAGATGTTTTAGCAACATCCCAGCTGATGTATTGCGCATCATTATTAAAAATAGTTGATGGATCGTTCAATGAATTCACAACGAATGGTCCGGCGAGCGCTGTTGATTGAAAAGAAATATCAGCCCAGGAAGTTCCACCACCGGTGATTTCATTATCTCTTGCAGAAAACCGGAAGTTTAAAGGCCTGGTGGTAGAAGGTAAAACTTCATTGATTTGTGATTTATTTGTCAATAAAAATTGAAGAGCAGGGAATATTCTGATGGGAGACTTATTAGGTGTGAAAGATCTGAATAAAGGTGCATTTCCCTGGGGCATTCCCAATATACTTTTAGGTCCTAAATCCATCTCTTCCCAGGTATAATATAATTCTGTGTTTTTATCATCAGAGCCGCTACCTTCTAATTCAAAGGGTGTAGATCTGGGGATGATGATGTTTAATGGGTCTTTTAATGTTACTTGTGGAGCTTCATTGTTCAAAGGAGTGGAGATACCACACAGATTGCCTACACTCGTCCTTGAATACGTTTTAATTTGCTGTAAAGAGAATGCATGAAAGTATGGATCCTGTAGCTGTTGTACATAATTTTGTCCGCAGTTGCTGGCTCCCGCATAACTCATAATCGTGCTTCCGCTACCCGGTTCAAAAGCACTGGAAGAAGTCTCATTGGAATTATCACAAAAATTGAAAATATGAGTAGCGCTGAATTGATGTCCCATTTCATGACAAGGGATCGTATAAAACAATAAACCTGAATATATACCAAATGAACAACTGGCCGCTGCCGCTTTATTGGAAGTACATACACTGGATAACTGAGCCAATCCCCCGTCATTCGTGCCAAATACATGGCCTATGTCATAATTATTTAATCCGATACGGGCATTGAGTACTCCCGGGTTTTCGGTAATCATTTTATCTACATGCCCGTTACTATAAGGTTGATTGGAAACGTCGGTGAATATCAATGTATCATTATTAGGCACCAATTTGAATTCTATGGCGTTTTCGCTGATATAGACAGCATTGATCCTGCTTAAATGACTGTTTAATCCTGCAAGAATTTTCTCCTTAGTATTTCCAAGAGTAAATGCAAATTCAGCAGTAATAGCCAATGCAAGACGATAGGTTTTAAGATTAATTTTATCCGCAAGGTTATCCCGAAAATGAGCATTTAAATTTATTGCTTGTACTTCTTTTGGTTCGATAGTTTTACAGGCGAAGGTTTCATGAACAGCGGCCATCGAATTGAGCGTATTCGCTGTTACCAATTCGTATGTGGTGGTATTTTGTTTGACAGGCTCCAGGAAATAGGTTTCTGATTCTGTTCGTTGAAAAATATGTATTTGATTTTCATATTCATCAAGATAAATGGATGGCCCTGAGGTTTTACTTCTATAGGATTTAATACGGGAGTATTTAGCAGCAAGTTCTGGTGAAAAATTTGACCGCTCTTCCATCATCAATTCAAAATGCTCTAAACCGGGAAGGGGGATCTGAATGGGCAAATGATGGTGTAATGCATAAAGAAATGCGGACGTATCCAGCAAATAAATTTTTTTTTCTCCACGAAATTGATTTTGTTCAGTCCAAAATCGTTGCCCTTCAGAAGGCACAATAAAGGAGAAAAAAATGAATAGTCGGAGTTGAAACTTAGATATGATCATGGTTAATATTCATCAAAGTTAAATCCAATCTTCGTCCTCTCCAATTTATTGTATGAGGTGGAAATTTGGAGTTTTTTTCATTTAAAAAATTGGGTTGTTATGAATATCTTATTTTTAAAAACTTGCAATTACTTGTGCTCTTCCTGTTTGGATATACTTATTTCCATCACTTTTTCTTCCATCATATCCAAGACGTAAAATGGTGCTACTATTGATTTGCCTGTCCACATTTAATTGTATTAATGCATTAAACCCCGGGCGGAGGCCCTGCAATAGATTGTATTCAGTCAATGGATTAGTCTTTCCGATCAGGGATGTCCATACGGATGAAAAGGAACTCCGGATACTCCAGGGAGAATTCGGCAATACGGTTGTTTCAATTTTTCCTTCATGCAATTTTGTTTTTGTACCTGCGGTAGATTCATGTCCTGATTTATATTTATAGGAAACAGAAACCCTCATCGAATTGCCGGGTTGAACATTTATTTTTGGTTCGAGTACAAAGTTTTCAATGGAATAGTCTTTTTCTTTAAACAATTCGGCAGTATTTACTTGATGAATATTGGCAATATAATTTTCCAGACTTATGGTTTTGTTGATTTTTTGCCTCGAACGAATGAATAACTCATTATTTGTTCTGGTTTCAAAACCGGTAGATAGTCTCCATTTGGTTCCACTTTTATAGTTTCCGGCCTGCAATTCAAAGTTCGGATCTCCGCGATTAAAATAAACCTGGTTTCGTAGTTGACCCTGAGCTGAGATGATTGATGGATCTTGTAAATGAAAGGGCAAAAATCCCGTGTTGTTTTCCGACATTTTCCAACTGTAATTGATTGTAGAAATCAAACCAAATTTTTTATACCATCTCTTAGTACCTGGTCCACCGAGTTTTGAACCATCCAGCTCAAAATTTTGAAGAAATAAATAATTCTTAGTCCGCACAAAATCATTCCCGGTGACTGCATAGCGTATATACTCTCCCTGATCCACAAATGGTGCTAATTCAAATTCCGTAACCTGGATGATAGAATCTTTATTAGCATCGATCCAGGTATAATATCCCTGACCTTTATTTACTTTGATGTAAGTATATTCAATGGCTGGCTCCTGGCCGGAATTGCTTTCAATTGTTTCATAGTACTTAATGCCGTTATTACTACTCCGGGTGGTAAAAGATTGCCTCAGGATAAGTGTGTGATTGTTTTTATCTGTAATAGGGTCTTGAACAGATTTGTATTTTAATGTTCTATCACCTAAGCGGAAACTCCAATTTGAATTTTTATTGATTTGCCAGTTTTGTTCAACTGTTATCTCATCCGCATAAAAGTGATTTTCAAAATGATCCTGATTTATTTTCTTATCAGTCCGTCTTGAAAATTGAAGTTGATACTCCAGGTGTCGTCCGGGTATTGATCCCTTGTAATAGGCACGTTTAGTCTGAAAATTGAAACTGCGGGGTGTTAAAAAGTGATCTGCATTATTCAATTGTTCATTGGATTCTTTTTCAAATCCGATACCAATTATTTGTGTTCCATTTGGTGCAAGATTTTGACTAAAGTCGAACGAGGGCCTATAAAATTTGCCTTCAAGATCAGGCGTATGATTTAATAATGCTGATCCATAAAATTTAAGATTGGTTCCACCCTTGTTCCATCGGGTGTTCCAGCCATGATGTGTACCCTGGTATTCATTTTGTTTGGTATATCGCTGGAGTTTATATCCAAGTTCATATTGCGGATGAAGTAATGCAGAGCTGAATGAGGTCAACAGATCACCGGAATACACAGTATTCGTTGATTCAAGACTCCAATCCCTGCCAAATTCTGGATTTCGAAAAGGTTCGAATTGACTAAATGTTTTGGAAAGATTTTCAACGGTGATTTCATTGTTCCAGGTTGCAGTAGATTCGATAAATTTTTTATTAAACCCGGCGGATTGTTTCCAGGCAATCCCGGAGTTATCTGTTTGATCTTTTTTGGAATAGAGATTCAAATTCAGGTTACTCAGACTTATTTCGCTCGAAGAATAAAAGCCGGTCAATGGCTTATAGTCTATTTTTAAAGAATGTTGGGATTGTTTTTTTGGTGCTGTGAGTAAAATAGAGGGTTCATACTCTCCTCGCAGTTGATGCGTGATTTCATCCGGAGCTATCCACCGATAAGCCCTGCCATTGGAGAATAACGCATTTTCAATAATGTAATTGCCAGCTCCTGGTCCTACGTAATTGAATTGAGCTGTTACATCATCGGGACTTTCCCGCAGATGGATGGATAATATGTTTTGATAGTTGATATTTCCGACCATGGTATCATGGATTGAATATCGTATAGCATTAGACTCCTGAGTAGGATCGATGGATTGAATGGTTGTCCGTCGTAATGCTGAAGTTTGATCGCCGGCTTCTCTAAGGATGAGTTTATCTTCATCCGTGAGTGTTTGTAGAATGTTTGAATTTTTATTATCTCCTTCCTGGTAACTATTCCATTGAATGGCAAGATCTTTAGCCTGGTATCTTGATTGAAAAGACCATGCTGATTTTAGATACGATTGATTGGAATATTCAAATTCTACGACCACCCTGCTATTTCTGTTTATAATGCGCTTAGCTGTGAAACTGATTTCTGACCGGTTATAATCCATGACATAGTCATTTTCCAGTCCCCTTGAAAGTAGAACGCCATCTAGATAAACTTTTTCGGATGCGGATAGAACAAGTACAAAAAGTTCATTGGCTGATCCTGTAAGTCTGTATGGGCCTTGATTGCCATCGGTGATAGAAAGAGTTTGTCTTTTAAAATTTCCTCTTGCTATCGCACCACCAAACGATGTTTTTAAAACTCCGCGTGCCACACTGTCTGTAGTAGTAAATTGTAAACCTTTATATTTTTTTCGATAGCGCAGAAAATATGTTTGATCTGGCTGTAACTGTTGATCTCCGGCGAGCAGGATTTGATTTTTTCTTTTTAGCTGAACGAATATTTTATCTATTTCATTAAGCTGAGCTGTATTACCATCTGCTTGTATTGGAAGATTCTGATCAGTAATCGCTGCACTGATTTCCATATCATCACCGAGTTTACCTGCAAGTTGTAAATCCAGTGTTGAGTTTAATACGAGGTTTTGATTGTTCCCGAAACTGATACCTCTGCCGAATGCACCTGCGTATTCTAATTCCTGCACTGGTAGCTTCCCTGGTTTTGATCCGGTTACTTGGTTTTTATAACTCATAGGAATTATTTCATGCAGTACTTGGTAACGGGTAGTGTCGCCTCCCTGGATTTTCAGATCAGGAGAAGAGGATAAAACGGTATAACTTACTTTTAAGTGATTAGATGTATGCAATTCCTGGATCAACAAAATAGTTTTTTGATAAACTAATATTTTTATTAACGAATGAGCGGAATCCTTCACTTGTACACTTCCAGGTATAATATAGGCTGAATCCATGATAAGGACAGAATCATAAATTTCTAATTCCACTTCACGATAGGGTGTAGAAGATTGACTGTGCAGTTTAAAACAATGACTGATCAGGAATAAAGAAATTAATATTTTATATGAACCCAATGGCAATGCTGGTTAAATATATGTCCTTTTGAAAAGGAGTCTCAAAAGTAAGGTCATCCTATTGTTACTCAGCTTCTACTTTTACCTACATCCTTTTTTTAAAAAAAGTAGTAGCATTAATAAACGAACCGTATTGTTGTTTTGATGTTTAAGTTCTTGTATGAATAATACCCGGATGGAATGTATAGATTAGTATTTGATTTAATCAACCCGGATGATTTTTCCCTGGTTCCTTGCCCATTTCCATCTTTTATGAGACCAAAGCCAGTTATCGGGCCGATCTCTTAAGGATTCTTCCAGTTTTCCCGCAAATAACTGCGTAATCTCTTCGTGTGTTTTTGTAGATGGATCATCCAGTAATAAGGATACCTTAGATTCGTAGTATCCTTGGTATATTTTTCTTGTATCGAAATAGAACACTGGCATATTATATTCTTTAGCTATTTGCGCAGGGCCATGTACGAATGCAGTATCCTGATGTAGAAAATTGACCCAAAAGGCTTTTTGAATTGATGGAGGATTTTGATCCGCCAAAAGGAAAAGGATTCCCGGTAATTCCATCGTTTCTATCATCGGCCGCAATAGTTTACTTGGTGTAATATGAATGCCTGTTCGTGTTCTTTTATCTACTATGAGCTTTTCTAATTTCTGATTGGCTAAAGGCCGGTAGACTGAATACGCAGGTGCTTTTATTTGCGAGGGTATCAACACAGCACCGATCTCAAAATTTCCAGTATGAGATGCTACCGCCATGATCCGTAGGTTTTTATCTAAATAGGGTTTTAGGACTTCAGTATTAGTAAATTTAAAATGTAATGCCATCCTTTCAGTAGTCCAATAATAAGAGGCAAGGGTTTCAATAAGAATATCACTTAAATTTTGATAATAGTTACCTGCAAGAATCACTATTTCGTTTTTTGATTTTTGCGGAAATGATTTAGTTAAATTTTTAATTGTTACACTTTTTCGATAACGAAGGACATTGTATATAATTAATTTCAGAACCTTCGAAATTCGGTATAAGTTTTTATCAGAAAGTTTGCCTGCAAATCGTGAAATGATTCTAAATAGGAAATAGGATATGGTTTGCATTTGCAACGCAAAAATAATTACCTTGCTCGCATTAATAGTATTTTTACTTTTTAAGTTAAATTATAATGGAACATCGAAGAGGATTTATCCGAAAGGCTCTAAGTATTGCAGGATTGCCGCTTTTCAATATCAAGACGAGTTCCTTACGTAGTTCAACGAATCCTCCGGTAATTCTTTCGACCTGGGATTTTGGATTAAAAGCAAATGAAGCTGCTATTGACGCATTAAAAAATAATCTTGCGGCGCTTGATGCTGTGGAGGCTGGTGTAATGGTTCCTGAAAATGATGTGAATAACAGTAGTGTTGGCTATGGAGGACTTCCAGACAGAGATGGTATCGTTACACTCGATGCCTGTATTATGGATTATATGGGGAGGGCTGGATCAGTGTGTGCCTTAGAGCAAATAAGACATCCGATATCTGTAGCACGACGAGTAATGGAAAAAACACCACATGTGATGTTGGTGGGTGATGGTGCACTTGACTTTGCCGTTGCTGAAGGATTTAAAAAGGAAAATTTACTGACAAGTGCTTCCAGAGAAAAATGGGAGAAATGGAAAATTACTTCAAACTACAAACCTAAAATCAATGTTGAAAATCATGACACGATAGGTATGATAGCCTGGGATAAACTAAGGAATTTTGCAGGAGCTTGTACCACGAGTGGCCTTGCTTATAAAATGCATGGTCGGGTAGGAGATAGTCCTATCATTGGCTCAGGGCTGTATGTGGACAATTTAGTTGGAGCTGCAACAGGGACAGGGCTTGGAGAATTAGTTTTAAGACAATGTTCTACTTTTTTAATAGTAGAACTGATGAGGCAGGGAGCCACTCCGCAAAAAGCCTGTGAAGAGGCTATTTTAAGAATCATTAAATCCAACCCATCATCCTACAAAGACATTCAGGTAGCGTTCATCGCCATTAATAAATCTGGTCGGGTCGGTGCATATTCCATTCAACCTGAGTTTACCTATGCCATGTATCACGAAGGTGAAAATAAATTAGTAAAGTCAAAATCCTATATTCAGGCATGATCACATATTCCGTGGTTCACCCTTATCCTTTGTTTTTTCATGGTATTGCTTCGATGTTGGAAACGACTAAACCACATGCTTTTAAATGCATTGGGCACGCTTATCAACCTAAGGATGTAATGTTTAGAATAAGCGATTGGATTGCTGACCTGATGATTATTGGCATTTTCTCTAAAAGCCAGGAAGAAATAAGATTGATAGAAGCAGTTAAAAAAAAATCAAAACATACTTATATCGTATTAGTATCTGGTATGGAGTATGCTGACATTGTGAGAAAAGGTTTTATCAAAGGTGCAAATGGTTTCTTATTGTCTAATATTACACCGACCGAATTTATAGAATCATTGGATCAGGTGCTTAAAAATGAAGTAGTCATGCCTTCCGGTTTCAGGATTCACCCCGATCTGAATGAAGCCATGTTCAATAATAAAAATCAATCTCGTTACGAATTCCATATTACGCATCGGGAAAAAGAAGTCCTTAACCTGATTTGCCAGGGTTTAAGTAACAAATTGATTTCACAGCAATTTTTTATTTCAATTCAAACGGTTGCAGTTCACAGAAAAAACCTGTTCAGGAAACTTGGAGTTAAAAATAGTATTTCTCTTATGCAGGTTGCCAAAGAGAAAAGATTATTAAGTTAAATTATAGATTATCAAAAAATATATCTGAAAATTTAACGGCAAGAGCCTTAATACCAGGCTAATTCAATATATTTTTGTGGCGATTTCTGTTAAAGAGGTCAACGAATTTTAGAACTAGAACTTTTAAGACAAATTAGAGTAAAGTGCAAAACTTGTACTCATATCCCTGTTTACATCATTTTTGGAGGTACCTTCCTTCATACCTGGCTATTATTTTTTTAATTGGAATAGCTGGCCCTATATATTCTCAATCGAAGATTATCCTTCAGGGATTAGATAAAGACAGCGCTGTGATCCAGGTGAATACAGGTGATAAATATTACGATTCCGGCGGACCTGGAGGGAGTAGATTACCTGATCAACCTGGTAATTATCAGAACTGTACTGATCCTTTCAATGAATCCATTAACTGTACCTCAAAATTTACGTTCTGCTCTCAGGGTGATACGGTCTCAATCAATTTTATTGAATATTTAATAGTGACAGGAGACCGGCTAAGGATTTTCTCCGGTACTAAAAATTCCGGAACAACTCTTTACAATAGTCAGAATCAGGGTGTTTCAATTAATGGTATGCGATTGACCACAGGAACTCTACTAAAAAGTAAATCTCCGGATGGTTGCATTACGGTAGAATGGTTTTGCACCACCATTGGAAATTCGATTGGTTGGGATGCAGACATTATTATTAATAAGAAATCTGTTCCCGGGGATAGCTTATGTTCTCCACATTGCAACAATATTGTACAAGTCAGTTTTCCACCAGATACCTGTTTTGTAAAAACGAATGCATCACAATATTTCACCAAGAGCGATCCTTCCTGTACTTATGATTTAAAAATATTTTATCCGTCCAATACCGATCAACTTGAAGGATTAACATATAATCGTTCCCATGTCGGTAAAACATTTCTTTTCCAGGTACAGGATAGTTTGTCTTCCGGGTCATGTGTTGGTTATGTTTCTGTAAAAGAGACTTCAATAAGTAAATCTTTTTGTGGTACAGACACTATTGATTGTGATCAGTGGGTAAAATCTATTGCCAATATCTTAACAGTAAATAAATGTGATGGATCCACATATAAAATTAGTAAGATCACTTTTATTCCATTGGATTGTGCCACTGATTTTGTAGGTATAGTGTATCGCGAAATTGACCGATTGGATGCCGACGGTTCGCACTCAGTATGCCAGGACACAGTGTATATTAATAAAATGAGTTTTGACTCACTGGAGTGTCCAATGGATATAAATTTGGACTGCAGGATACTTTCTGGTATCAAACCTTCAGAGCTTTCTCCATTATTTATTCTTTCTCACTTTGATTTAGACAATGACAATATTTTAGATGGAACAGATGCATTGATCTCACCATTGGTAAATCATCATTTGATTTCAGATACTTCCGGTTTGTGTAAAACGGCCGCAACCTATTCTGATGTCATTATTCAGGAATGTGGTGCATCATTTAAAATCAGGCGGGAGTGGCTTTTAAGTAATACATGTTCAGGTAGAGATTCAGTTTGTATTCAATATATCAAAGTTGAAGATCTGGCCGGACCAGAAATCGCTCCAATCAATCCATTAAATTTCGAGGTCAGGGAGGGTGAATGTAAAACGGAGATCCATTTGAATGAATTTAGCAACATTAAAGATTGCAGTACGGTTGCTCAACGCGTTGAATTCTCCTATCCTGATCCTGCTTCACCAGGTAAAACAATAGTACTTAATTCGCTACTTCCTGTTACAGTTACCCTTCCACCCGGTGGTTACCCATTAAAGTATACATTTACAGATCAATGTTTTAATGCTACCCGGACTGAAATTTGTTTAACAGTTACCGAAATTTCAAGACCAATAATAAAATCTGTTGGTAAATTGGTTCAATGGGCTGCTGTGAATCAATGTAGTAATTCAGTGGTTGCAGATAATTTAGATAGTTTGGTCACAGGAAGTTGCTGTAACGATTATCACCTGGTTGTGGCTTCTTCAGATACCATTCAATACTATCGTAGTTATTGGACGAATTGGTTAAAGACCCATTGTTCCGCTAATGATTCTTTTGAAATTCATGCTGAGTATTATACTGCTTTGATCGATGAATGGATTGCTATCTATGTATTTAAAGACAGTCTTGAACTGTCACGTTGTAGCGACCAGCATTTGGTGCTTCGTGCTTACAAAGCATGTGGATTGCCTGAACGGGATTCTGGATTTGCATGCAGTAATCATCAATGGTATTGTTATCATGCATTCCCTGCATATAGATCCTGGTACAATAGCCAGACAACTCTATCTTCTACTTGTCCTGTTTCATTTAATATAAAATGTTTAACCGATACTACTGTTGCTTTTGATCCATCCGCATTCAATTTTAAATTTAATGTTGACCTTCATTTCAATGATACGCTTTCATGCTCCAATAGTTCAATTAGAAATTCAATAGAAACGTCGTCATTACAATATGCAGAGGCAGACTTTACCATTAAATTATTGGATACGACCTCAATCGTATTACCGGAATTACCTGATCTGACTTATTTTGCTTCCGGGGAAAAGTATACTTCCAATCCAGTGAATGCATGTTGTTTGGATAGTGTATGCCTGGGTGAATCATTTGCAGCGAATGCCTGGCCGGGAATTATTGTGAAAAAATTTGACACGTCTACAGTAGTTGGTTACTATGGTGGTCCGGTTCATCCTGATGCTTCTTATGATATTCATAATTATTATTCTTATCAGGGATGCAATGAATATGATACGATCCATTTTATTCGACCTATTTATTGTCGTAATATATTGATGTCTGGTGGGGATTCTATCAATAATTCACTATTGGATACATTATTTTTCAAACCAGTATTTAATAAAATTCCTGGTGTTGGAGAGTTTGAAATCCGGACCAATTGCGATACAACCTGGACAACTAAACAATCTGACAGTATTTCATTTGATGAATGTAATCAAGGTACTATACAAAGGACATGGACATTGACTTCAGGATGTGACCGATCTGCTTCATTGATCCAGCAGTTGCATATAAAACGAAAATCAGTGTTCGAAGTTATTTTTCCTTCCGATCAGGTTTTGGATTGTAATCTTTCTGGTTTTGATACAGCATTACTTAACCAATGGATTGGAAGACCCATAATGGCTGCGGCTGATTCAAAAAATATTAAGGTCACTTATGTGGACTCATTAGTACCAGGTGCTGGATGTAAAACAATGATGCGAGTATGGAAAGTCGTGGATAATTGTATTTATAATCCTTTGAATAAAACAGGAGCTGATATCATTGTAAACGACACTTTGGTCGCTGATAGGTATTCGAGATATTGTGTGTATAGATCTCTTAAAGACGGAGGTGATGGAATTATTTGGTATAAACAATTAATTCAATTTAACGACACCCATGCGCCATCCATCCACCAACGGGATACCGTTGTGTTTGCAACCGAAAATTGTACATCTGCTTCTTTGGTCTTAAGACCTGTTGTAGTGGATGATTGCACACCATTTCCAGTATTATTTAAGAAAGTTACCATTGATATGTACGGGGATGGTAGTATAGATAGATCTTATGATTTTGACAGCGTTGTTATAGTTTCGCCAGGGCTGGCAATTGGTAAACACCTACTTAAAATTCTTGTTACGGATATTTGTGGGAATAAAGACTCCGTTACCTCGATTATTACGGTTGGTGACCAGGGTGCTCCCAAGGCAAATTGTATGTCAGGCACTAATACCTTAATTATTCCATTCACCGGTCTTTTAGATGTAATGGCGGCTGATTTCGATGCTGGTTCATTGTCTGGCTGCGGGGGGCAAAGTATCCTGCATTTTAGTTTCAGTAAAGATAAAAATGATTCGATTAAACATTTTTCCTGTGATAGTCTTGGCAATAAAATATATACAATTTGGGTGAGTAATAATTCAAATCAGCAATCAACCTGCACTATCAGTTTACAAATTAGTCCGGCATTCAACGCTTGTGTTGCCGCTCAGGATTTTAAAGTAGAGGGATTGATTCAGACAAACGTAAAAGCAGGAATACCTGGGGTCGTCATTAAAACAAACCTTCTGATAACGAGTTCAAGCACCAATACTTCTGGGTTTTATTCATTAAAAGATTTAGCAAGAGGGACTAATATCTCAATCCGTCCGCAGAAGAATGAAGACCCGGTAAACGGACTCAGCACGATTGATCTTTTATTGATAGAAAAACATATTAAAGGTCAGACTATAATTACGGATCCATACCTCCTGATAGCTGCTGATGTCAATAGATCCAACACAGTTACCGTAGCGGATCTGGTAGAATTGAGAAAATTAATTTTAGGCACCATCAGTTCTTTTACGAATGCTAAAAGCTGGGTGTTTGTTCCAAAATCATTTGTATTCGCAGACCCTGCAAATCCATGGATTTTCCCAGAGATCATCGAATATAATCCTTTAAATTCCACTATTACGGATGCGGATTTTGTGGGTATCAAAATGGGAGATATCAACAACTCTGCGATTCTGAGCTTCCAACATCCTGAATCAAGGTCAGTTTCAAAATCTCCTTTCTATTTTAAATATTCAAGTTCAGATAATCGGTTGTCTTTATTTTCTTACAATGACCTCGAATCAATTGAAGGTCTTCAATTGGGTATCAATCTAATTCCTGGATTCCATCTGAAGTCCGCAACGGATGATCAGTTGCATTTAGATAATACCATGTTTAATGAACAGACTTCAGGGTTAGTTAAACTTTGCTGGACTGCTTCATCTGGAAAATATCTAAATAAGAATAACCCTTTAATTTCTTTTACTTCAAGGGGACTTGCCCCTGGTATACCTGCTTATAATTCTTACGGTTTTCAATCATTTATAATTCATCAGGGAGGAGTACTGGAAAATTTAGCAGGGTTGGTTCCTCTCGAGGTTATTAATTTAAATTTGGTCGTATATCCCAATCCCTCAAAAGATCAGGTCACAATTAGCTTTTATGTGGATAATCCTCAGGACTTTAAGAGCTGCTTAACCTATCCGGATGGTAAAATATTAAATTTAAATATTCCAAACCTCAAACAAGGCCAAAATCGTATTTTATTGAATAAAAGTGACTTAGGAGGTAACGGCATGTATTATTTTGTAGTAACCAACGGTAAGATTACTCAAAAACAATTATTTATTATGTTTTAAACTAACACATTACAGATTAAGTAAAAACATAATGTTGAAATTACCACTTATAGGGTATTAGTGGCACCTGTCCTTAAAATTATATTTGTTAATCCTTAATGACGAAGGGTCTTACACATTCTAAAATTATTTTGAAATTCTAATCCCATGAAAAAAACAATTTTTTCTATTTCCTTTTTACTTTGCTTTTTAGCATTCAATTTTGTTCAGGCTGAAATACTGCAGCCTGTCAATGCTAATAAAGTTAGTGTCTCAGTAGTTACCGGTGATAAATTCTACGATAGCGGAGGTAAGTTTGGTGACTACTTAAATTGTTCGTCTGCGACGGATAATGCCCTGAATTGTACTTCATCTATTACGCTTTGTGCTCAGGGTACTGTTTGTATAAAATTTAATGATTTTGTTATAGCTGCTGGGGGGGATTTACTCGTCATTAAAAGCGGCAATAAAATTATTGGTAGCTCCGCTAATGGAGGCCTTACTGGTTTAACTTTTACCAGTGATGATCCATCCGGATGCTTGACTGTAGAGTTTCATGCTACATCCATATTAGCTGCGGCTGGTTGGGACGCTGATATAATTGTTAAACCTGGTAAAGGAAGATTACCAGACGGCACTTGTAATTTGGTTTGCATAGGGTCTGTAAATGCTTCTATGCCAGCAGGGAGTTGTACAAGGATCCTTACTTATCAGGATTTTCTATCAAATCCGGATTGTGTAGATTATGGAGTTACTTTATCTTATCCTTTTGGCACTAATGCTAACCAATTGCCAGGCCAGGTTGATATAACACAAATCGGTTATACATTTATTTATCATGTTTATGAATTAGTTAGTGGCAATAGTTGCTGGGGCTATGTGACAGTAGAAGATAAAGCCGGACCACAATTATTGTGTAAAAGCAGAAAAGCAAGCTGTGCACAATTAGAAGGATTGACTACCGGTCTGGGAGCAATTCAGGATAATTGTTTTCTAGGCTCGCAAAAATTGCAAAATGTATCTTTCATTCCATTAGGTGATGGCTGTAGCGACCCAAGGGGCATTGCATTGGTTTACCGTGATATCATTGGTTTTGATGCATGGGGCAATACCAGTACTTGCAGAGATACTATTACGATTATCAGGAATCAATTGTCAGACATCGTTTGTCCTGACCTCGTTCCATTACAATGTAAAGTAGTTTGTGGAGTATATACAATTTACTGGGATCAAACAATAGCTCCAAGTGTACCTTTTGTTGTAAGCACTGCTACAAATACTCAGCGTTTATATCCATCTCCAGGTAATTTACTGGCTGCCCAAAAAGCCGGTTGTATACCAGCAGACACTATGGTAGTTCCTGGCATCAGGGACAGTGTATTTACAGTAACCTTTGTTAATGGAGTTGCAGTATGTACACCGTCGGTAGATACCATTCCATTCTGGAAGAGTGCTGCAGGAGTATGTAAGATTACCGTCGGTTATACAGACGAAATATTCCAATTGTGTCCACAGGATGGCAGTGGGTTTAAAATTCGCCGGCAATGGCGTTTTGTAAACTGGTGCGAAAATGGAAGAGACACGATATGTATACAATATATCAAAGTTGAAGATAAAGAAGCACCTATATTAACTGGACAGAAAGCCCCCTTAAGTTTTAATGCTTCAGCTCACGATTGTTATGCTGATGTTACTTTATATCCATTGGGAGTTGATGACTGCAGTAAATGGGATCAGTTTTACACTATTACAGGTGTAGGATTAGATGGCAAGACTTTTGTAAAATCCGGAACATTAACCAGTAGTACGATCGTCAAATTGGCATCTCCTCCAAATTATGATAAATGTTACACTGTTAATGTAAGGGTAACTGACAAATGTCTTAATACATCAACAGCTACATATTCAGTTTGTGTATATGACATAACCCCACCTACACCTGTATGCGATGAGTTTACAGTGACCACGGTAGATCCTGCCACTTGTTGGGCAAGAGTTTATGCCGAGGATTTGGACAATGGTAGCCGGGACAATTGTTGCAACATCCTGCATTTTGCAGTAGCTACGATGGATAGTATCGATGGAGCATCACAAGCATTTGTAAAATATTGGAATTCAAAATGTTTTAATGATTATTGGAAATACAAACCTGCATATGATGCATTTTTAGCGGATTACATTAATACCTTTGTATTTAAAGATTATATTGACCTTACAGAATGTGGAGATCATCAGGTAGTGTTGAGAGTATATGAAGCATGTGGAATACCAAGATACGATCCACATATTTTCCCATGCTCAGAGCATGAATGGTATCTCTATAATACATCTTCCATGGGCAGAGCTTGGCATAATTATACCTTCTTCCATAATGATGGAGTTAAATTGTGTGGAGCCAATCCGGGAATAAAATGGTGTAGATCAGATTGGGAAGCATGGTTTGCTAAAGCAGACGCAGGCTCTGTAAATCCACTTATAAATAATTCCGGAGGAGTAAACCCGTTTAATTGTAGTGCTTATACATACCAGATATTTAATACCTTCTATCCAGGGGGTATTGACGGTTGCGCATTTGATAACTTTTACGATTGTGTATTCTATTGGCCAGCACCGCCAATACAGCCCAATGGTTACCCACAAGCGCCAGGCAACCGATGTTCTAGTTTCTTATACAATGACTGTATGGTCAATGTACATGTAGATGACAAGACACCACCAGTATGTGTAGGCATCAGAGACCTATATTATTATTGTGACGGAGTATATGGTATTGATGAAAATAGTTTCCCAACTTCTGATGCAGAATATGCTCATTTGTCCTGTGATGAAGAAAAACCATTCCCAAATTATACCTGCCAGTATTTAGGTTCTCCATATAAAGAAGTAGAATTAAGTACTGAAGATGATGTCAATCAAAACGCAGGAACTACAACAGCTGATTGGTACGATCCAATAGGAGTAGCATATGGCTATTATGGATGTGCTACAGGGGTAAGTGGTCATCCTATCGATGAACACACACCGGTAATTTCAGGATGTGAAATTA
>JBDTUE010000007.1:0-43755 GCA_040007895.1 Saprospiraceae bacterium
CATTAACCCCACCTTTAAAAATCCTGATTCCAAAATGTGGAGCAAATTTTTCAAACTCCGCCCGCCAATTGTAAATCAAAGACGACGGACATACAATCATAAACCGATAATCCGGATTCATTTCATTCAACCAACAAAGAAAACTTATAGTTTGCAATGTTTTACCTAAACCCATATCATCTGCAAGACAGGCACCTGATCCTATCTCCGATAATAAAGCCATCCATTCAAATCCTTTACGCTGATAAGGTCGGAGATCTGCCTTTACCTGTCCAGGGACTGGATATACTTCTGTACCGACTTCCTGCCATTGTCGCCATTTACTCTGCCATTGCTCCGGAATCAATTCTTCCTTTTGGCCTGAATCAAATACCTGAAGATTACTTTGCAACAACCAATTTGAAATTTCGAGTTGTTCCCCTTTTATCTTTGAATGTTTGATCATTAGTGCGTAGGTATTCAACCATTCATCAGAAAGCACACCAATTGTATTGTCCTCCAGGAAAATACTTTTCTGACCCGCTTGAATGACTTTTTGCAATTCTTTGTTTTTGATTTTTTCAGTACCAAATCTTACGTCCAGTTCAAATGTGGTGATTCCATCCTCGGATTTAATCCATAACAATTTCGTCTCGGCTTTAAGAGCTGAATACCTGAAATGTTCTAATAAATCAAGTCCCAGCAGTTGTATTCCCTGATCCAACCATTCCTGGTAAAGGTTAAAAAACCAATTGCGTTTTTTCGCTTCCTCAAAATGGATAAAAAAGTTTCCATTGAATTGGTTGGAAAACGTTGGATGTTTCTTTTTGATGCTTTGAATCAAGCCAGATTCAGCTTCTTTGTCTCTGTGTACGAGATAAAGATCTCCTTGCCGTTGCACTTCAGTACTAGCTTGCCATGCACCTTCCAACCGGATACCTTCATAGTTCCAGCATGGTATGAATTGTAAAAAAGTACTGCTGATTTCGTTGATCAAAACCATTGCCTGTGGAGGTGTAGAAATTACTTGTGCTTTAAAACAATCATTTCGATCAAGGCTATATCCTTTTTCTTCCAATGGCCAAACTACCCGCAAAAGGAATTCTTTTGACCTGAAAGCAAATTTTTCTGTCTGCAACTCCTCTAACCACTCAAGGGTGGCAAAATCATTGGGTGCAAGGACAAAATATTGATGTTTATGCTCCAATAAGAATTTAACCCGTCTGAAATCATTCAACAGGTAATTCAAATTACCCTGAGCCACAAATACTATTAGCTGAAGTCCATTCTTGTCGTCAAATTCAACTTTAAACTTTAGTTTGACCTTGTCATTTAAAAAATAACAAGCGCACTTTATTTGTTTTTTGGATTCTGCATCTACCACATAATGATACCAGGGCACGTTTTGCCAATGTTTAATTCCTTCAAGAAATGTCTCATTGATGTGTCTGGTAATTTTTTTGTGAATAAGTGCCTCCAAATCCCTGCCGCTGGGTACATTCTTTAATACTTTATTCAAGGACTTTTGATGTTCTTCCAGGGATTGGTCAGTCAATAATTTAATACATTCCAGGGCTGCTTCATTTAACATAGGAAGCTTTTTCCTCAATTCTAAATACTTGAACCCTTCGTATTCGATGTAATTTCCTTTACGGATCACAGTGGTGAAGGATAAAAAACCAAAACCATCCTTGAGATATTTAGGGGTAAATAATATTAGAGGCTTGCGGTCAGGTCCCATGCACGAATTGTAGTTTTCTTATTGAACTCAAATTTAGGAGACTACTTCCAACTGACACAATAAATAAATCCACAAAAACCTATGACTTCTTACCTTTGTCCTATACATGACAGACACAATAACTAATCCGGCAGCGCTGCGCAAAAGGACGATTCTTTGCGTATTGACCGTGCTGGCGGTGATTTTTTTCGATCAATGCCTTAAGATTTGGGTAAAAACCAATATGGAATATGGCTCTGAATTTAAGATCCTCGGTTTGAATTGGGCCAGAGTTCATTTTGTGGAAAATGAAGGAATGGCATTTGGCATTTCCCTGGGCGGTAATATGGGTAAATTGTTTCTCAGTGTGTTCCGAATCCTTGCTGTTGGCTTTTTAATCTATATCCTTATCCGTTTAATTAAATCAAATGAAAAATGGGGCCTTTTGGTTTGTTTTTCACTTATTCTGGCCGGAGCAATAGGCAATATCCTGGATTCAGCCTTTTATGGTTTAATGTTTACAGAATCCTATTACCAGGGAGGAGTAGCTGAATATGCACCAGATAAAGGCTATGCTCCATTTTTATTTGGTCGGGTAGTCGATATGCTTTATTTTCCCATGATTGACACACGCTGGCCATCCTGGGTTCCAATCATTGGTGGTGATCCTTTTCAATTTTTCAGGCCGGTATTTAATATAGCTGATGCCGCTATTTCTACCGGAGTGATTAGTTTGATTGTGTTTTTCAGGAGTTTCTTTAAAAGCCCGAGTGAAACGGCCGTGACTAGCAATCATGATGTCCAATCAACTAACCCTGCTCCCGTAGCTGAATCTTTGAATACCCCGGAAGAAACTAAACAATAATTATTTACATTCTTTGTGTTTCCAGATTGTCCCTTATAAGCAATGCCAGGAGGATAATACGTAATTGATTTATTTTCCACAACGGGTAATAAATAATAATTAGCAATACCACCGTCAGCCACAATCCTCAAAGAGGTGTGAAAAATCGAATGATTAGTCTAAGAAAACAATGCAGTTTAATCTGCATTATAATCCCAGTATGCATCCGGCATTTAGAAAGAAAAAAATGTTAGTGGGGAAACGAAATGGTTTCTTTATTATGTCGAAACCGGGGGTTTGGGATGGGCTCTTTTTGAATTGCGAGGGTCTTATTTGCCTGTAAAATTATTTATGGCTTTTACCACCTTGACTAATTTTTCATAGTCAATCTGGTAATGCTTAAACTTACCCTCTTTGTTAGTGTCTACTATCCCTACGCTCTTAAGAATCTTAAGGTGCTGAGAAGTAATACTCTGCTCAATTTTCATAGTATTATAGATCTTGTTTACATTGATCACTTCATGGCGATCGATGAATTCAAGAATCTTCAGGCGAAGAGGGTGAGCGAGCGCCCTCATAAGCTCTGATGAATAGTCCAGGCTTTCCTGTTCAAACGTAACATTTGTCTTCTTCATACTTACATTTTGTAGGTCAATGAATATCTAGCGTGACAAATATGGTAATTAGTTTTAATATGTCAAAGAAATATTAAAAAAAAATATAATTTATAATTCATTCTGTAATATTTGTAAGTAAACTAGGTTAACAATGGTCATAAAATAAAAAAATCAATGAATATAATTCATTGATTTTCATTACATTAGTATCATGTAATTAATTTTTTAGTTTACCCTACTAATTCTTCGATCAATTTTGAAATTTGATTCAATCTTTCTTTGTCTAAAGAATAATAGATAAATTTTCCTTGCCGGTCGGTGATTACTACCCCAGCTCTTCGAAGAATAGCAAGATGCTGCGAAGCCACGGACTGCTCTAATCTCAATTTGATGTAGATATCAGTTACAGTCATGTTATCGCTTTCCTCAAGGACTTCGATAATGCGTTGTCGCAATTTGTGATTGACGGCACGTAATACCAAAACCGCCCGACGTAAATCGGTGTAATCCAGCTGAATATCCTTTGGTCCTTTCTTCAGCGTAACAATCTCTTGTTTTTGTTTTTTCATACTCCAGGTTTATGGTTCAATTATGCAATTGTGTTTAGAATGAGTTGAGTTAAACCAAAACCATACCAATTTTAAAAGATGTTATTAATTGTTTAGAGCAAAGTTACCCGCATGACGAACAAGAAACCCAAATATTATTAATGATTATAAATAATCAATTAACAATCATATGTTTACATATATTTTTTATAAACAGGAGCTTTAATATATTCCGGGACCGAATACGCCACATTTTCAAAATTTCCTTCTATCAATTTCTTAAAAGCCGGAATACTTAATAATGAAGCTACCATTTCATCCCGGCCAAACAACAAATTGGGATGTGGTCTGTGAATTGCTTTTGTTTTTGAAACACCGTCTCCAACCAAAATCAATCTTTGTCCATTACTTAATAGTGATGTAAAAGAATCTTCCCTGACTATTAATGGGCCGGAAGTTATGACCGGGATATGATTACAATCAAAAACTCCATGGTATACTTCGTCTCTGCCTGCATCTATCAAGGGGACAATCCGGATCAAAGGATCATTTTCGCCGTCAACTGAATAGCTTAATGCTTCCAAAGTAGAGACCCCAATTAATGGCTTATCCAGAGCCAGGCAAAGCCCTTTGGCAGTCGATAATCCTACCCTCAATCCTGTATATGAGCCAGGGCCCATACTGCAACAAATGGCAGCTATTTCACTCAATTTCAATCCAGCTCTAACCCTGACTGTTTCTATCATTAATGGCAATAAGGCAGCATGACGCCTGTCTTCTTTGCGATAAATTTCCTCGTCCACAATTTCCGGGCCTCTTGAAAAGGACACTGAACATAAATCAGTGCTGGTATCAATACTGAGAATAAGTGGGACCTGGTGCAAATGGCAATGTTGTTAGGGTATAATTTAGCCCTTAAGGAGAGCCTGATATTTAGCTTGATCGTTCAATATTTTAACGGCCTCCTGGATTTCTGTATCTACCTGAAGGGATTTTTCAATTTTTCCCTTCTGCAAATAATATCGTGGGATGATTTCTTTTTCTACCGCCAGCATAATCTGGTTTTGATATTTCTGAAGCAATACATTCTGATCTTCCTTAAGCTTATCGGATATCGATTCAATCTCTTTAGAAACGGAAGTCCAGTTATCCTGTGATTTTGCTTTTTCTTTTAATTGCTGAACAACTAAAGTAGAGGGAGACACATATTTAAATCCAGATTCAGATACAAATTTTTTAAACTCATCAAATTCTGTGAATTTATATTCCCTTAACGGCAAGATCTCCTTATGTTTTAATTTATAAGCCGTGGCATATTTAAATATGATTTCCTGGGTGGTCAACTGTGACAGTATCTCAGGCAATTTTTCCGGATCAATGGTTATATCGGGCTTTATCCCTCCGCCATCAAGTACTTTTCTTCCTGATTTTGTCTTGAATTCTGCGCGCAGTGAGTCAGGAATATGTTTGGGTTCACCATTTTCATATTCAACAGCCTGTATACATCTTCCGCTGGGGATATAATATTTAGCAGTAGTGAGTTTGACCTGGCTATTGTAGCCAATTTCCCTTGTATTTTGTACCAGCCCTTTGCCATAAGATAATTGGCCTACAATCACCGCTCTATCCAAATCCTGCAAGACGCCGGATACGATCTCAGACGCTGATGCAGATCCTTTATCTATAAGGACGGTTATCGGTATTTTATCGTCAACGGCAGATTGGGTAGTTTTGAACGCTCTGTCCCACTCTTTCACTTTTCCTTTCGTGGTAACCACCAATTCGTTCTTAGGTATAAAGACATTGCATATATTAACCGCTTCACGAAGTAAGCCACCCGGATTATCTCTTAAATCAAGAATAAGACCATTCATTTCAGGATGATCCTTTTGTAAAACACGGAGGGCTGCGGCCACATGGCTGCTTGCCGCATCTGTAAATATGGTAAGATTTATATACCCGGTTTTATCTCCAACCATCCCACTATATGGTACATTAGGCACATCCACTTCGCCTCTGGTGATTGAATAGTTTAAAAGTTTTGTTTCACCCGGCCTTTTGATGATCACATCCAATTTGCTGTCTGCAGCACCTTGCAAAAAAGTGTTTACTTCTTCTTTCGATTTACCTGCCAGCGATTTACCGGCTACATTAGTGATCTGATCTCCGAGTTGTATACCACTTTTATAAGCCGGTGATTCTTCAAACAATTCGGTGACTGTCGGTAGTCCGTCAATCATTCTGATTCCGGCTCCTATTCCATGATATTTTCCCTCCGTCAAAACCCTGTAACTCTCCACCTGGGCCTCTGAAAAATAATTGGTATATGGATCCAGGCTATTCAGCATGGCATCAATACCGACTTTCATCAGTTTACCGGGTTCAATATCATCTACATAATAGTAATTGAGTTCTTTATAGATATTGGTGAATAATTCTATGTTTTTAGTAATCTCAAAATACCGGTTAGGATCTCTAAACTGACGAAAAGAAAATAGAAATATTCCGACTAGTAACAGGATGGCTATTCTTTTCATAATCAATTATATATTTTATTAACTGGCAGGTAAAATTACAGTATAAATAAAATCAATATCTTAATATTGACTTAAAATTAATACCCACTATTATCCGGCATTCTCTTCTTTTTTATCAACTGTCTCCTTTTCGGGTAGCCGGTCGTGTTTAGCCAGGAATGAATACCATTTAATAGCTTTTTTAATGTCGCCGATAGTTACTTTATCAGGATCATAATCCGGTAATATTTTCTGAAAATATTCAAAAATTGATTTTTGATCCGCATCAGTAGATGGCACTACCTGATCCGACTTTTTCATATTATAAAAAACTTCGGATAGCGGAGTTGAATCAGTTTGGGTGTAAATACTGATTGTTTCCAATAATGAAAACTGGTGTTTTCTCAATGGCGCAAATCTGGATTGACCATTCTCAAGAGATTTAACGATGGCACCATCCGCGCGATTACTGACTAATTCATAAATGCCGGGCATACCAGATACTGCAATTAATTTACTAAGATCTATCATGCTGTAAAGGTAACTTGAAAGTATGACAGTCTTATCTCACTTGCTTTCTCAAACTTTCCATTTATTTTTGCGCTCAGGATGCATTACGATCTCATCATCATTGGAGGTGGCCCGATAGGAATAGTATGTGGAATAGAAGCCCAAAAAGCAAAATTGAATTATTTGATTTTAGAGAAAGGTGTATTGGTAAATTCATTATATCATTTTCCGGCAAACATGACTTTTTTTTCCACCTCGATCCTGCTGGAAGTAGGTGATGTTCCATTTATTTCACATACTGACAAACCTACGAGGTCAGAAGCGCTTGAATATTACAGAAGGATTACAGATAGCTGGAAATTATCGATTCATTTATTCGAAACCGTCCTGGATATAAAAAAAACAAATAGCCATTTCAGTATTCAAACAGATAAAACTACCTATACTTCAGATCGGACGGTCATTGCAACCGGTTTCTATGATATAGCCAATACCCTCAATATACCGGGAGAAAATCTGGAAAAAGTAAAACACTATTATGATGATCCTCATCCTTATTACAGGCGGGAAGTAGCCGTAATCGGTGGAGGAAACTCTGCTTGTGATGTGGCACTTGAATGCTGGCAAAAAGGAGGCAATGTCACCATGATTATACGGGATGCAACACTTAAAGAAACTATCAAATACTGGATAAGACCAAATATTGAAAACAGAATTAAAGACGGTGTAATCAAAGCGTATTTTGGGTATACCGTAAAAGAAATTAAACCTACAAGCATTATCATTCAGAATGAAACAGGTTCTCTTGAAATCCAGAACGAGATAGTTTTAGCAATGACCGGTTATCAACCTAATTATACATTTTTAGAGCAGGCTGGAATTAAATTTCAAAACGATGAATTCAGGACACCTGTATATAATGAGGAGTCCCTTGAAACAAATATTCCCGGACTTTACCTTGCAGGAGTGATCATCGGTGGAATGAAAACGAATAAATGGTTTATCGAAAATACACGGGATCACGGAACAAAAATTATCAATCATATAAAGAATATTCAAGAATCAAAAAATGGATGAGATAGAATTAGTCATATTTGACTGTGATGGTGTATTAGTAGATACTGAAAAGCTGGCCAATAGAATATTCATTGAGGAGTTATCCAAATTTGGATTTGCCCTGACAGAAGAAGAAGCCTGGGATAACTTTCCCGGATCCAGATTTGCTACCTGTGTTACTTACGTGGAGGATACCAATGGCAAAAAACTTCCTCCTGAATTTTCAGAAGTGTATAAAACAAGAAGTGCCGAGGTTTTTGCTTCAGAAGTGAAACCAATTCCAGGAATAGAAGAGGTCTTAGCCAACTTAAAATTGCCCAGGGCTGTTGCGTCCAATGGTCCAAAACATACCGTCAAATTGAATCTGATTACAAGTGGATTGATTCAATATTTTGAGGACGACCATTTGTTTTCAGCATATCAAATACAAAAATGGAAGCCGGAACCCGATCTTCACCTAAGCGTAAGCAAACAACTGGGAATAGCTCCGTCTAAATGTGTAGTGATTGAAGATAGCGTGCCCGGCGCACAGGCTGCAATCGCTGCAGGAATGAATGTGATTGGATTCTTACATGCTGGCAGGAATCAAAAAATATATTCATTGAAGATTCCCATGATTGAACATATGGAAGAACTTTTTCAATACGGGTTTATGAAAAATGTAAAGGTTATAAGCCCTTCTTTTCCCTGAGCATTTCATTGAATCTTAATCCCCGGGAAAGGGCATCAATAGCCATAGCAATCTTATTAGCTTTAGTATCTGGGGTTTTAGCAGTTTGTATCCATTTAGTGAAATAATTCTGATGGCTTTTAGGTAATTCTTCAAAAGTCTTTACTGCCCTGGGCACTTCATATAAACAATCGAGAAAGTCCTGATCAGGTAATAATTCGCTGTGATCGATATCAATTTTTAATATAACTTCTTCCCCTGGTTTTTTCAAAATGAACTTTCGCATGCCTGCATTAACCGCCAGGATAAAATCCCCTTCCCCGGATGGTAATATGGCGACCTGTTTGATCTTATGTTGGTCGATACTTCCTTTTATCCGGAAGGTTGTTTTTTGATTTGTTAGTAGTTGAGCTTTTGGGGACGGGATGACGACATAAGTCCAACCTGTCTTGTCCTTATTAGAACCAAATTTTTCCAACTTTGCTTTGAATTCAATCATTGATCAGAGAGTGAATTTATTATTTTTTGGATAGTGTTTTAAAGATAAGCTTTACTAAATTTTCCTACTAGCCGTTAAGGAAAATTCAAAGGCCGGAATAGGACCTCCAGTTGTACTTATTTCTTTTATCTTTATAGCCATTTAATTCATCCTAAGATTATATACGCCTCTTATGTATAGACTTTTGATTTTTATTGCCTTATTCGTTACTTCATTGGATATAATGGCTCAGCCATTGCGAGGCACTCCCCTATCTATGAAAATTCAGACCGCAGAGGAAAGCCTTGCAGTAGGAGATTATTATAATGCTTTGGATTGGTATGAACAGGTATATAAAGAAAAAAGGGATCCGGAGATTGCATATAAGATTGCTTTATTAAATCTCACTTTGAGAGACTATGTAAAAACGGAGACTCAGCTTCAACGTTTACTTGCTTCTACGCTAAAAGGTGTACGTCCTCCTGCTGAAGCTTATTATTATTATGGCCAGGTTTTAAAAATGAATGGCAAGACCCGGGAAGCTACGGATGCGTTCACCAAATTTATTACTGAATCTAAAGATCAGCAACTGATTTCACTCGCCCAAAATGAAATTGATGGAATTTCACAAATTGGTTCTATGGTTCAAAATAAAGGCATAGCTGTAGTCAACGCCGGTAATTTGATTAATTCTCCATTTACAGAATCGGATGCGATCATGAGCTCAGACAGTATTCTTTATTTTGTATCCTTTCAAAAGAAAGCTCCTATCGTATTGGATGGCAAAGACAATACGTATCATTCTAAGATTTATTCCAGTACGAAACAAGCAGGTAAATGGGGAAAACCCGAAGCATTAACGGACGCGATTAACCGGCCAAATGTACATACAGGACACGTCGCACTCAGTCCGGATGGTGCTACCATGGTATTTACACGCTCGGTCCTGGTCAATAACGAAGTTAGTGAAACCAAAATGTTTGTTTCAACCAATGCTGGAGGAAACTGGACTCCTGCAAAAGAAATCGTAACTCCATCAGGTAAATTTCAAATCAAGTACCCTGCATTTGGTAAAATGTTCGATAAGGAAGTTTTATTTGTATCATCGGATATGCCAGGTGGGCAGGGTGGTTATGACATTTATTATGGCAATTTTGATGGAGAGGTCTTAGGAGATTTAACTAATCTGGGCCCAAAATTCAATTCGATAGGTGATGACATCAGTCCTTTTTATACAAAAACTAAATTTTATTTTAGCACCAATGGAAGGCCGGGTCTGGGTGGATTCGATATTTTCTCAAGTGAATGGACTGGGACTGAATTTTCAGCACCAGTCAATATGGGACGTAATTACAATACCTCTGTTGATGACATGTTCTTTACACTCAATCCAGATGGTTCTACAGGTTTTTTAGTTTCTAACAGACCAGGAACCCGAAGCCTTAAAAGTAAGACCTGTTGTGATGACATCTTTTATTTTTCGTTACAACCTATTATAGTGGATATGATGGTCAATGTATTTGAAACTCCTAAAGTACCTTTAAAAGGAAGCCAGGTTCGTATCAATCAACTGGATGAAGAAAGTAGTTTTGAAAAAGAAAAAAAGACCAACGATCTGGGAAACAATTTCAGGTTTGATCTGGAAGTAGATAAAGCATATAAATTTTTAATATCCCGATCTGGATATTATCCCGATACATTTGATATTAATACCGTTGGCATCCTGGAGTCCAGCTCTATGAAAAGAGATGTCGTCCTCAGACCTATGCCTGCTGAACCAACTACTGAAATCATCAATATCAAAGAGCCAATACGCCTGAGCAATATTTATTATGATCTGGATGATGCAGCTATTCTAAAGGATGCTGAAATAGATCTTAGCGCTTTATTAAATCTTTTAAAGCAATATCCTACTATGGTGATTGAACTATCCAGCCATACCGATGCACAGGGTAATGATGAGTATAACAAAAGGCTGTCGCAGCGAAGAGCCAATTCTGCTAAAAACTGGATCACGTCAAGAGGGATCGATCCTTCCCGTATTAAAGCCATAGGATTTGGTGAATCAAAAATTTTAAATAGATGTCTGAACGGTGTTAAATGTACCGATGATGAACATCGATTCAACAGAAGGACTGAATTCAGAATTCTAGAAGGTCCTGAAACGATTACCATCCAAAAAGAAGTGTTTAAAGGTCAGGCTCCTGTTAAACAAGGCGGTGGAGGTGGTGCTTCTATTCAAAATAGCCCTACTATAAAAAAAGGGGTACCTGTACTAAAGTGGGATAATCCGTTTCATGATTTTGGAGTAGTAAAAAAGGGAGATGAAGCCATTCATGAATTTGGTTTTGAAAATACAGGAGATGCAGATCTTTTAATTGAAATTGCAACCGCTTGTGAATGTACAGATCTGGATTATCCGGTTAAAGCTATTAAACCAGGAGAACGAAGTAAACTAAAAGCTACTTTTCATAGTAAAGAAAAAAATGGCGAGACCGAAATCACCATCAATGTGATTGCCAATACGAACCCGATTGTTGCAGAATCCAGGTTCAGAGCTTTCGTCAAAGAATGATCCTTGACGGAGTCACTGATCAATTTATTTAATGAAGCAAAATCCATTAGCTGGGTTCAATGGTTATCTTTTTTTTCCGGTTTACTATATATTTATTTTGCTTCAAAAAATAAAGCGATATGCTGGCCTCTGGGCATACTATCAAGCGGGCTTTGGGCATATGCAAGCTGGTTTCAATTGCATTTATTAAGTGATAGTGTCCTCCAGATTATCTATGTCCTTTTAGGATTTTGGGGTTGGTATCAATGGCATATCAGTCAACAAAAACAATCGATATCCGTCTCTACCCTATCTTACAAACGGATGACTATATATATTTGGATCAGTGTATTAGTATCCATTGGCCTGGGGATCATCATGAAAAAGACCAGTGCTGCTTTTCCAATGACAGATGCTGCTATTTCTGTTTTTTCCATTACAGCTACGATTTTACTAATTCAACAAAAAATAGAGAATTGGTTATTGTGGATTTGCATCAACCTGGTTTCCATTCCAATGTTTATTGTCCGGGGAGGACATTTATTTGCTGTATTGTTTTTTATATATTTTATACTTTCTTTTAGGGGATGGTTTGCCTGGAGAAAAATATTGAAAAGAGAATTAAAGTAAAGTTCTATAAAAGTTGATTACTTTTCAAATCGTTGGTTCTGTTATGATTTACCAACCAATAACTTCAAAGCATCGACATCTTTGTATTGAACCATTAATTTTTTCAATTCTTCTTTAAGTCCTTTTATTCTTGTTGTTTGACCTGGTTGATCGTAGAGATTTTTCATTTCATCTGGATCAGATTTTAAATCATATAGTTCCCAATGAATGGTTGTATCATAAAAACCAATTAATTTATACTGATCCGTCCTTATTCCAAAATGAGGAAGCACCCTGTGATTATCAGGATATTCATAATAATGGTAATAGGTAGACTTTCTCCAGGTATTCAGTTTAGGATTGGTTAATAAAGGTTTGATCGATTTGCCCTGCATATCCTTAGGGATTGTGACACCGGCGAAATCCAAAATAGTTGGTGCATAATCAATATTAACCACTGATTTATTGATGATGGTTCCAGGTGAAATGAGTGAAGGATATCGAATCATCAAAGGCATATGCAAGGATGGCTCATACATAAATCGTTTATCAAACCATCCATGTTCCCCTAAATAAAAACCCTGGTCGGAAGAATAAATAACAATGGTATTTTTTACTAAATCGTTCTTATCGAGATAATCCAATACTCTGCCGATATTCCGGTCCAGAGAAAGGATGCAACCGAGATAATCGTGCATATAACGTTGGTATTTCCACAATGCTTTCTCTTTGGAAGTCATCATTACCGTATCTAATTTTTTATTCTCCTTTTCATAGTACTCATCCCAATCTGCTTTTTGAGTTTCACTCATTCGTTCGTAAATAGGCAAACCTTTCATTTTTACTTTGGAATCCCAGTCCCAACGCATATCTTTTATTTCCATGAGTTGGTGCGCAGCTGCATATCGTTTATCATACGAATCAAAAAAAGTAGCAGGTACTTTAAATGGTTTCTCCATCCCGGTTGAATCTTCAAAAGCATGAAGATCCCTGGTATCCGGTTGCCATTCTCTATGCGGAGCTTTATGTCCAATGACCAAACAAAATGGTTTTGCATTTTTCGCATTTTTATCCAACCAACCCAATGCTTCATCAGTTATTAACTCTGTTGCATAACCGGGCATTCGAACTATAGAACTATCCATCTGAATAAAATCAGGATTGTAATAGTTACCCTGGCCCGGTAGAACTTTCCAGTAATCAAAAAACCGAGGTGTATTATTGATATGCCACTTACCAATCCAGGATGTTGTATAGCCTTGTCGTTGCAAATACATTGGAAAAGAAGGCTGCCTGGTGTCCATGATAGTAGTAGTCTTGTTGTCTATCTGCCCATTCAAATGATTATACTTGCCGGTCAATAAGACAGCCCGGCTGGGTCCGCAAATCGAATTAGTACAAAATGCATTTTTAAAAATGGCACCTTCTCTGGCTATACGATCGATATTTGGCGTCTTGATATGCGGACTACCGTATGCGCTAATCGCTTGAAGAGCATGATCATCAGAAAAAATAACAATGATATTAGGTTTTTGACCTGTGATACATGACAGGCTTACCAAGAATAAAATTAAAATCAACCAGCTCTTTTTCATACAATAAAGAAACCATGAATTTCAATATTATACGGCAGATTCCAAAAAAAAAATTATTAGCATTAAGGAATCACTATTCATTTTAGCAATGAGCAGCGAGCATTGAGCAATCTACTTTCATTCTTTTCATTCTTCATTCTTCATTCAAAAGCAGCGATGTACGAGCAGCAAACAATACTATTTTCTTCATTTTTCACTTTTCACTTTTCACTTTTCACTTTTCACTTTTCATTCTTAATCATCCTACGAGCATATACTTTTTACCCGGCAAAGCTTTAATTAATCCTTTAAACTCCAATTCAAGTAAGATACCCGCGGTGGTACTTGGTGAAAGCTTTAACTCAACATAAAATCGATCAATACTCAGATATTCCTGTTGTCGCAATAAATGAATTACTGTTTGTTCCGTTTCATTAAGATCTATAAATAAACTGCGTTGTACTTCTTTTAAATTTGTTTTATCCCAATTCATAAAATGAGCCAGGTCAGCCGCGCTTTCAATTAAAGATGCTTTATTTCTTTTTATCAATAAATTACATCCCATCGAACTAGCATCTGTAATACGACCCGGGAAGGCAAAAACATCTTTGTGGTAAATATTGGCATATTCTGCCGTGATCATCGACCCGCCTTCAATACCTGATTCGATGACGACGGTTGCATCTGCTAAACCCGCGACTACTTTATTCCTCATGGGAAAGTTCTCACGATCGGGTTGAGTCTTAGTCATGAATTGGGTGAGTAATCCACCGCATTCAACCATTTTTTTTGCAGTAGCCTGGTGTATAGTAGGATATATTTTATCAAGACCATTGCCCATCACACCAATAGTAGGCAATTGAATTTCTACACATTTTCGGTGCGCTGTAATATCTACTCCATAGGCAAGGCCGGAAACCACCAGGACTTGATATTCCAGCAGATCTTCAATTAATTTATCACAAATCATTTTTCCGGATTCTGTTGGATTCCTTGTTCCAATGATGGACACTATTCTATGGTGATCGAGATCTGCTGTACCCTTATAATACAGAAGGACAGGACTATCTTCATACGCCTTCAACCGGAAAGGATAATCTTTATCCGTAAAAAATAATACCTGGATGTGGTGTTTATTAATAAAAGCAAGTTCCTGTTCCGCCCGGGCAAATGCTTCTTTATGATTTAAAATCGAATGCACCGTTTTTTCTCCTATACCGGGAATAGCCAATAAGTCTTTTTTTTTCGCATTAAAAATATCGGGAACTGCTCCCATATAAGCGATTAGTTGGCGCGTTAATACAGGGCCTACTCCGTCCAAAAGCGACAGGGCTAGTTTCTCCAGGGGGTGTTGCATCAAAGATAAATTTACAAACTACTTTCTAATTTATTCTTAGTCTTTAGATAATGAATTTAAATAAAATTAAGATCAGAATTCTACCAACTTTAAGAGAAACTGACACCATATCAACAAGGTGCGGTTCCCCGTAGCACTGACCTGATCTATGGAAATAACCAATGGGAGATTGAATTCCGAATATTGATTTATTTAAAAATTATATTTTAAATTTGAATCCGTTAAACCATTTGAATATGAAGGTCAATCCTACATTTTTTTTAATAGATGATGACGATGATGATCTCGACATCTTTTCTATGGCCCTTGAACAGGTAAGTGAAGCCGCAAATTTTATTACAGCCAAAGACGGAATGGAAGCTTTAAATAAAATCAATAATGATCCCACACTGATACCGGATTTTATCTTTATTGACATGAATATGCCGCGAATGAATGGCAAACAGTGCCTCACAGAGTTGAGAAAAGTCGAGCGTTTGAATCATGTACCGGTATATATGTATTCTACTTCTTCCGATGCCGCCAATGTAGAAGAGAGTAAAAAACTGGGAGCTAAAGATTTTATTATCAAACCTAACTGCATTGAGAAACTGTGTGAGATATTGTCAGAAATTCTAAAAGTCAAAGCCCTTCCCCTTTTATTTTTAATTTATTGTCTCAGTTCCTTTTCAAATGTAGCTTCTTGCCAGACCGATTCATTGCCGGCAGTCAATGTTTTAAAGAATTTATCGATAGAAGAATTGATGAACATAGTCGTCACTTCGGTTTCAAAACGATCCGAAAAATTAATTGGGGTCCCATCTTCGATACAAGTAGTGACTGGCGAAGAAATAAAAAGATCCGGAGTGCTTAGATTGCCGGGAGCTTTAAGGTTAGCTACCAATATGCAAGTAGGAGCTTCAGGTTCTCATGATTGGCGTATCTCCTCCCGGGGGTTTAGTGGATTCCCTATTACCAGTAGCTCGCTCTCAAATAAATTGTTGGTTCTCATTGATGGCCGGACAGTTTATACTCCTTTATTCGGTGGGGTATTTTGGGATGTTCAAAATGTACTCCAGGAAGACTTAAAACAAATAGAAGTGATCAGCGGTCCCGGAGGTTCTATCTGGGGTGCCAATGCAGTCAATGGGATTGTAAACATCACCAGCAAAAGTGCTGAAGAAACGCAAGGACTTTATGTCTCCAGCGCTATCGGATCCCAACTCAAGCAAGCATCAGCAGCACGGTATGGCGGTCATATTGATTCCACTTTATTTTATAGAATTTATGCTCAGCGCTTTGACTTTAACGGCATTCAGCTTATGAATAATTCAAATGTTAATAACGAATGGAATAATACAATGGGTGGCTTCAGAATGGATTTTAAGCCTTCTTCGAATAATAATTTCACGTTCCAGGGAGATTTATATAACGGTAAAGAAGATTCTGCTACTACTCTTGTGAATGGCCAAAACTTAATTGGCCGTTGGACCCATACCTATTCTGCAACCAGCGGTTTGACGTTACAAACTTATTTTGATAATACCTACAGGAATATAAAAAAGGATGGCTTCAAAGATAAGATGACCACATTGGACATGGATATGCAATACAATTTTGAAGCAGGTCAAAGAAATAAGATTATTTGGGGTCTGGGTTACCGGATTATTGATAATCATATACAAAACCGTCAAAATGATTTTGTACCGGCAAAACGGACACTTCAACTTTTTAGTGGATTTATTCAGGATCAAATAGCGCTTGTAAAGGATCAATTGGAATTGACCCTTGGTACGAAAATTCTGCATAATGATTATACTAATTTTGAATTTCAACCGACCATTCGAATGGCATGGACTCCGATCGAAAAACATACGCTATGGGCTGCTATATCCCGGGCAGTTAGGACTCCAACCCGGTTAGAAACGGATCATCCGGCGGCAGGACTGGGATCTTTTGGACATTTTAAATCCGAAAAAGTAATTGCCTATGAGTTAGGGTATAGAGTACGACCTGTTCGTAATATATCCATCTCGATTGCTACTTATTTTAATCGATATACCGATTTAAGGAGTATTGATTCTAATAAATTAGCTCCACCTGTTTTTTATTTTGCGAATAATCTGGAAGCCAATAGTTATGGTTTTGAATTGTCTGCCAATGCCATTGCAACTTCCTGGTGGAAATTACGTGGAGGATATACCTATTTGCATAAAAACTTTACCATTACCTCGCCACTAACTTTTAAAAACACTGAATTCATCGAAGCTATTGATCCACAAAATCAATTTCTCATCCAGTCGATGATGGATGTAACTCAACATTTCCAGGTAAATGGTGTGATAAGGTATGTCAGCAAACTTCCACAAGCGCTAACCATCGCTGCGGTACCTGCTTATATTACGTATGATCTCTCCATGCAATGGCAATACCGATGGTTTACGGTTTCGTTGACTGGACAAAACCTTGCGGATAAACTAAGGGATTCTCAAGGAACTATTAAAATACCAAGAAGCATATACGGAAAGATTTCATTAAACTTTTGAACCACTTATCTTATCATATTATCCCTAATAGAAAAAGACTGATAAATAAGTTTTATCAATCCCTGTTTTTTATTTTCCTGATGTCAGGAGGTCTTCGGGCTCAACCTACCGTTCCACCAGAATTCAGGGTAAAAGCTGTTTTCGTTTATAATTTTACTCAATTTATCGATTGGCCTAAGGATGCATTTGAATTCGATGAAGAACCATTGATTATTGGAGTCCTTGGAGACAACCCTTTTGGCACTAATCTGGAAGAAGCTGTTAAAGGTGAAAGGGTTGGAACACATCCTATACAGGTTCGATATTTTAAAGATATTGCTGATTTATCCAAATGTCATATTCTGTATATCAATTTAAATCAACCAGATGCGGTTAAAAGGGCAATAAATTCATTAGCTGGTCACAGCACATTAACTATCCAGGATATGGAAGAGTTTCCTCAATGGGGAGGTATGATCCGCTTTTTTATAAATGAAAGCAAAATAAACCTGGTAATAAATACGACAGCTGCAAAGGCTGCCAAATTGCGCATCAGTTCCAAATTATTAAAAGTAGCTAAGATTTATTAATAAAGTAGAATACCGATGAATCTTAAAGACACACCTATTCAGCGAAAATTGATGAAGGTCATTCTGCTTACTTGTGGAATTGTACTTTCTTTAATGTGTGTAGCCTACATCCTGTTCGAATCTTTTTCTTTCCGTCAAAATGTAAAAACTAATGTAGCCACCTTAGCGGCTGTCATTGCCTCCAACAGCACTGCTGCTCTTGCTTTTTTGAGTCCACAGGATGCCGTTGAAATATTAAGCGCACTGAAAGCAGAACCCCATATTACGGCAGCTTGTTTATACGATGAATCTGGCAACCAATTCGCTACGTACCCGGCTGATGCTGCCTCATCTTTATTTCCAACTCAAATTGAACGGAATGAAAAATATTGGTTTAAATCAAATTACCTCGAAGGGTTTCAGCCGGTTTTACAGAAAAATGAATACCTGGGAGTCTTATATATCAAAGCGGATCTGAAAGCTATGTATTCGCAATTGACAAGATTTGCAATTATAGGATTATTATTTATTATTTGTTCTTTGTTTATAGCCTACCTTTTATCTAAAATTTTGCAGAGAACCATCTCGGAGCCAATCATGGCTTTGGAACAAACAGCAAAAATTATTTCGAATCAACGTGATTATACCGTACGCGCTATTAAATCTGGTAAAGATGAAGTGGGAGCATTGACCGATGCCTTTAATCAAATGCTCAATCAAATTCAAGAACAAAATGAAGCAATTACCAGCTTCAACCAACAACTTGAATTAAAAGTCACCGAAAGGACCCATGAATTGCAGGAACAAAAAGATTTTATTGAAACGATTATCAATAGTTCCGTTGATATTATTGCAGTATTTGACCAGAATTTAAACTACCTGATGTTAAACAACCAGGCTTTTGAAATCTATAAAAAAAAGAAAGAAGAAATTATCGGTAAGCACATATTGACCGTTTTTCCTCAGACCAAAGCCTCAGGTATGATAGATGAATTGAACAGAGCATTAAAAGGAGAATTCATACATAATACCAAATACAGGTCATTGGTCTTAAACCAGGTATTTGAAAACTATTACATTCCATTAAAGGAAAAAAATGGTCAGCCCTATGGCGTGTTGACCATAGGTCATGATATTTCAAATATTACAGAAGCAAAGGAACGCTTGGAATTGGTCAATGTGGAACTATTAAAATCTAATCGTGACCTGGAACAATTTGCCTATATCGCCAGTCATGATCTACAGGAGCCTCTAAGAAAAATTCAATTCTTCTCGAATTTAATGGGTAAAAATTTTAATAATGAAGAGAAATTAAATCAATATCATGAGAAGATAGTTCAGTCCGCTACCCGAATGCAGCAGCTTATTCAGGATGTATTAAGTTATTCCCGGATTTCCAACTCAAACGAAGCTTTTGTCCCTACTAATTTGAACCAGATTTTGGAAAATCTTAAAATCGATTTTGAATTAATTCTTCAGGAAAAACAAGCAAGCTTGCAACATTCGGTTCTGCCTTTAATAAATGGAATACCACTTCATTTAACTCAGTTGTTTTCCAATTTGATCAGCAACTCACTTAAATATAACGATAAAATACCAATCATTACAATCACTTCAGATTACCTGCCAGATAAAGAAATTAAATCCTATCCCAAATTATTTGAAAAATCTTCGTATGTCAGAATTAAATTTACTGACAACGGCATCGGATTCGAGCCTCAATTCAGCGAACAGATTTTTAATATTTTCCAGCGATTACACGGCAGACAAAGTTATAGCGGTACCGGAATAGGACTTGCCATTTGCAAAAAAATAGTGGAAAATCACCACGGGGTTATTTTTGCAAATGGGTCTCCAGGCGAGGGAGCTACATTTACGATTATACTACCGGTTTGAAACAAACCTCAACTGTATAAACAACTATCCAGACCAGTTACTATTCCATGAATTTGTGTTACAGAAATTTAGTTCAGGCTTAATGGGATTCAATTTTAGGCTGTGGTTTCCTTGGAAGTTTTTCATCCCGTTGAGCGGTATGATAAATAAAAGAAGCTATAATCGTGGAAGCCTGTTTTAAATCATCCGCTAATAAATGATCAAATCCATCCATATTGGAATGATGCGTTTTATTACTGTATGAGATTTCATCCTGTATAAATTGAAATCCGGGAATACCTGCTCCATCAAAAGATAAATGATCAGTACCTCCGGTATTCTGCAGAGTGAGTGTGGCTGCATCCAGATCTTTAAATGCATCCAACCAGGTTCTGAATACCGGGGTTACCAAATCATTTCCCTGAAGGTATACTCCGCGGATTTTACCCGTGCCATTATCCAGATTGTAATAGGCAGACACTTTACCCTGTTCGGGTTTTATTTCAATAATATTATTAGATGTATCCCGCGTAATGAAATGTTTATTGACATAGGCTCTCGATCCTAACAATCCTTGTTCTTCACCAGTCCATAAAGCTATTCTCAACGTCCTCCTTGGAGGAATACCTGATTCTTTAATCGTTTCTAAAAGGATCCTGGCTGCTTCAATCATGACAGCAGATCCGGCTGCATTGTCAGTAGCTCCCGTCGCACTATGCCATGAATCGAAATGTGCACCAAACATCACGATTTCATCTTTAAGATCTGTACCCGGAATTTCAGCAATGATATTATATTCCATGCCTTCCGGATTCGAATAGGCTGTCTTAAGATCAAGGCTGATTTTTACAGGAATACCGGCTTGAACCTGCCGAAGGATCCGGTTGTACTGTTCGATTGCTACAGTAACTTGTGGAATGACTTCAGCATTTTTATCCTGAACTCTTAATCCTTGTTTTGCCCGGGCACCACTTACGAAAACTGTTCCTTCATCCCCTTTCACACTTCTGTCCAATACTGCCAAAGGTTTTTCTTCATTAATTAAACCCCAGATTTTACCGGCAAAGGCATTTCCATTAGCAAAGTTTCTTGGAAAATTTCCCCGCCCCATATTGGGACTAGGCTTATTTGAATTTGCCATTTCCAATAGTCTTTCTGATTTTAACCGGGTAGCAGATGGGTCAAACCATTCTTTGACTTCTCTAATCGTATCCAATAAAACTATTTTACCACTCAACTTACCCTTATATTTTGCAATTTCTTCATCCGTGGAAGCATCGACATAAATGACTTCTCCGGTGACCTGCCCGCTCGTCGATCCTGTCCAGGCTTTAGGATATGCAATGATCGGATAATAAGAGGGGGATTCATTGTGTATCTCAAAATGTTTAAGTTCCCATCCCCGGCCAAAAGGTCCCCATTCTTCTGTATGGACATTTTGCATACCCATTTCTTTTAGTTTATCCACTGTCCAGGCTACCGCTTTGTCAGTCATATCACTTCCGGTTAATCGCGGTCCATATACATCAGTCAGGTTGAAAGCGATATCCATGACTTTGCTTTTTTCCATCCCTTGCTTTCGAATGATCGTGTTAATTTTTTCATTCACTTTATCCTGGGTATAGGCAAAAAATGCACTAGCAGTAAATACAATAATACCAATGAGTCTCTTCATATTTTTTATTTTGAAAGAGTGAATTTAATTTATCCTGCGCAGAATTTATAAATGAAAATTTAAAGCTTTCCTAATCACATTTTCTTCTAAAACCAGATTTACCCAGGGTTTTCCGTTCATTCCGTTCCATTTTTACCTTCCGGAGTTTGTAAATCGTAAATTTACTATCATGCCTAACCCGCCTACCTTTAACACCTGGACCATCATTTTTCTTTTTGCTGCATTTCAGGGTATTATCATTTCATTGATTTTGTTTTTCAATGGTAAAGCATCTGGCCGATCGCAAAAAATCTACCTGACTATACTTATGGTCTTGTTTTGCCTGCAGATCTTCGAATATGTGCTTTGGTGGACAGGATACCTTGTAGTATGGCCGCATTGGATGAACAGTACCGGTTCGTTCGCTTTTCTATTTGGACCCTTATTATTTTTTTATTTCAAATCTGTCTTTCGGAGTGAAGGACTCAATATGAGTAAAGATTGGTTGCATTTTATTCCAGCCGTTGTTTTTATTATTGCACTCTTACCTCAATATGCTCTGCCTGCTTCGACAAAAATCTCCTATATCAACGGAACTTTGAAAAATACCGCCTTCATCCCCTGGCCATGGTTTAATCTCATACAATTATCTCTTTATGTGATCATTTGTTATTACGAATACCGCCATGAAGCGGAAAATACTTTGGAAGTAAAAAAATGGTTTCGATTAATTCTAACCTTGTTTTCATTATATATTTTATCCGTATTGACTTATTATGCTCTGGTGCGAATGCCCTGGTTTAATCCAATATGGGATTATATGATTTCTATTGCCTGTATGATCTTTATTTATACCATCGCCATTTATGGCTATTTCAATAATAAAGTATTTAATGGCTTTGACCTGATGGAAAATATGTCAAGGTCAAAGTATCAGAATTCTGTTCTGAAAGACGATTTTGGCCGTCAAGCTTTAGAAAAATTAAATCAACTGATGAATGAAGAAAAGCTATATGTGGATGACGAAATTAATTTGGATAAACTGGCCATTCGCCTTGATATTTCACGTCATCAACTTTCCCAGGTATTGAATGAACATGCCGGAATGAATTTTTTTGAATACATCAATTCGCGCCGAATTGCTGAAGCGAAAAACCTTCTTACAAGTACATCCAAAAAAGAACTAAACATCATTGAGATAGCCTATAGAGTAGGATATTCAAATAAAGTAACATTCAATAATACGTTTAAAAAATATACCGGTATGACGCCATCTGAATACCGTTCGTCTTCACTCCTTGAGCACTCCGGCCAGATCCTGCCAATCAGGGAACACCGTCAATCTGGTAAATAGTGGACCAAAAAGGTAAGATCCGTTCAAACTGACCTTTCTCAAGTACTTCATGAGCTATTATTGTAACAGAATTAAATAAAACAACAGGTTATGCGTACTTTTTTGATGTTAATACTTTTTTGCTCTTCTTTTCTTTGTTTCAGCCAAAACTCAGGTTCATTAGCACCTGTAGTACTGCCCGTTGCAGATAGTTTATATTTTAATAGCCAATTCAAAGAGGCAATCCCATATTATGAGAAGTTTATAGAAGCAGGTAAACCAGGTGCTCCTTTGGCTCATTATAGACTTGCTTATGCGTATCATCAAATTGGCAATGTGGACAAAGCTATATTCTCTTATCAAAACTGTCTTTCGAAAAGCCCCAATAATAATTTAATGCGGGTTACAAATGTCAATTTATCGAAAGCATACTCTATGAATAATCGGTTGGACTCTGCTAACGCTTGTTTACAACGAGCGATATCGATGGGCTACGCCAACCTGAATGATCTCGAAACATCTCCTGATTTTAATAAATTCCGGACAAGTCCGGAATATGTAAAAGCTCATGATCAGTTATTCAATGCTGCTTATCCATGTATCAAACAGGCAGAAGCCAGATGGTTTGATTTTTGGGTCGGCGAATGGAAAGCTTATGTTTCCGGAACACAAAATCTGGCCGGTCAAAGTAAAATAGAAAAGATTGCAGGAGAATGTGCTATACTTGAAAACTGGACCAGTGCCGGTGGAGGATTTAGTGGGAAGAGTATTAATTTTTATAACCCCCGGACAGTGGCCTGGGAACAGCACTGGATCGGAAGCAATGGTGTTTATCAAAAATTTGAGCATGGTGAATATAAAGATGCAGCGATGCGCTATACCTTTTTACGGTATAACGTAAATGGTACGGAGTCCATAGGCAAATTCACGTTCTTCAATCTTGGCCCGGATGAGGTAAGACAACTATCAGAATCATCAAATGACAATGGTAAAACCTGGGTCATCGACTATGATTTCACGTATAAACGAGTGAAAGATAAAATGCAATGAATGCAATAAAGAAATTTAAATCAGTAGAGTAGCTTTACAATCGTGCCGGCGCCCAATCATACAAATCATAAAAGATTAATTAAGGGCGTCCGGTTTTTTTTCAAATTAATGCAATCTTTCAAGGAATAAAATAAAGAGATTAGAGTAAATTAAAGTGTACACTTATTCGCTTATTTTACATATTTAAAGGTGCCTTTTAAAGAACCAATCATTACATCAAAATCACCGGGTTCGGTTACCCGTGCTGAATGAGCATTGATAAATGAAAGGTCATCCTTATTAATCTTAAAAACCAATTCTTTTGTTTCCCCTGCATTTAAAGTAATTTTTTGATATCCTCTTAATCTCTTTCCCGGTGGCGTAATACTGGCAAAAAGATCGCGCGTATACAGATCCACACTGTGGGCACCTGTCCGCTGTCCCGTATTTTTTACTTTTACTTTTACTTCCAGCGTTTCCATACCCGTCAATACGTTATTACTCAACCGGAGATCACTATATTCAAAGGTAGTATAGCTCAAACCAAAACCAAACGGATACAATGGATCATAGCCAGGAGCTTTCGCTCCGGGATCTTCACGTAATTCTTCTGTTGATTTATAATCATAGGTAAGCATTTCGCCGGCATATTTATTATAAGTAAAGGATAATCTCCCGGATGGATTATAATCACCATATAGGATATCTGCTAGTCCCTCACCGCCTTTACTTCCACACCGGTATGCCATGATTACTCCATTCATTTTTGGTTCTATATCTGTAATCAGTCTTGGTCTCCCCTCTACTAAAACAAGGATTACTGGTTTTCCAGTAGCGATTGCGGCTTCCGCAAGTTTCTGTTGATCAACAGGAAGATCCAGTTCACGGGTATTGCCGGGTGTTTCTGCATATGCATCTTCTCCAAGGCATAAAACGATTACATCTACTTTATTAATCAATGCAAGCGCTTTTAGTCTGTCTGGATCCATATTGTCTTTATTACTCCAGCCTTTAGATCCGGCGACAATAATGTTGTCACCAATTTTATCTTTTAATACCTGTGCAATAGTTTTAGAAGATGCGGGATACCATCTTTCATCATTTCCTTGCCATGTGTAACTCCAGGCTCCATGTAACGCGGAGATACTTTGAGCCGCGGGTCCGGCGATGAGGACTTTCTTATCTTTTGAAAGCGGAAGAATCTGGTCTTTATTTTTTAATAACGTAATTGCTTCATGGGCGGCCTGTAAAGCAATGTCACCATATTCAGATTTTCCAAAATTAGCTATGGCCATAGGCTCAGGGTATGGATTATCGAATAAGCCAAGTTTCATTTTTAAGGTCAATATTCTTTTGACTGCTTCATTGATTCTTGAAATCGTAACTTCATTCTTTTTCACCGCTTCAATCAGTAAATCATAAAAGGAATAGTCAGTGGGGACCATACTCATATCTACTCCTGCATTCACTCCCATGGCAACAGCTTCACGGGGCGATTCTGCGACTCTGTGTCTTGTATGCAATCGAATGATATCTTCCCAATCAGATACGACAACCCCTTGAAATCCCAGCTCCTTCCTCAGTATATCCGTCAATATATATTTACTACCATGGACCGGAGTTCCGTTTATATCTCCGCTATTTACCATGACCGTGGAAGCACCCGATTTTATTGCTTCTGCAAATTGAGGTAAATAATATTCCCTCATTTCAATATCAGACATGCTCGTTGGTGTCCTGTCTTTTCCTGTTTTAGGATTGGAATAACCCAAATAATGTTTCAAGCTCGTTGCAACTGCAGTAGGGTTTTTAAGTCCATCACCTTCATAAGACATGACCGCTGCTTTCCCCATAGATTTACCGATCAGTGGGTCTTCGCCAAATGTTTCTTCAAACCTTGCCCATAGTTGTTGCCTTCCAAGATCTAATACAGGAGCAAAATTCCAGCGTACACCGGATGCTCTTAATTCTTTGGCGGTTACCTTAGCTATTTTAGCAACAAGCTCGTCATTTCGTGTAGCTGCCATCGCCAGATTATGAGGAAACAGGGTGCTATTGAGTGTATAGTTTTGCCCATGCATCGCATCCAGACCATAGATCACAGGGATTTTTAGTCTGGACTTATTACATTCATCCATAACCATTTTTATTCCCGCATGCCATTCATCCAATGACAAAGCACGACCTACATTATTAAGCATGGACCCTATATGATATGTTTGAACGGCCTTCTTTACCAGTTCCGGATCAAATTTTCCGTTTTGATTCCCCCAACCGTTCTCTGCAAAAACGGCCATCGTGACCTGGGTCATCTGCCCTACTTTTTCTTCTAGGGTCATTTGCTTGATCAAATTGTCTACGGTAGCTAATTCTCTTTTTGATAATTGCGCAATACTTTGATTGAATACAAAAAGTAATATTAAGCTGGTCCACGGTCTCATTTTCATAATATTTAAGTAAGTGCTCAAAGGTCTATAATTTTTTCATAAACGCTTCCCCATTCTTTAATCACTAATTGGGATCAAAACAAACAGCATAAACTAACGTTTGATTCGACGTCCATCCGAATTTTATTATCTTTTCATTCAAAATATTCAGACATGTACTCCTTGCTATTTTTGATTTTCGCTGCTATTCCTGTATTTAATGTGCCTGTAAATGATTTACATTTTGATTTTATGATACCTGATTCATTAAAGTCAGGAATAGAAAATGGCAGGTTGTTTTTATTATTAGCTGACAATAACAAAACTGAACCCAGATTTCAAATCTCAGATGGCGTCGAAAGTCAACTCATTTTTGGAAAGGACATTAATCAATGGAAAGCAGGGTTGAAACAGTCTATCGAGGGTAACGTATTGGGATACCCTATTGAATCACTTCGGGACATACCTCCCGGAGTTTATTATGTTCAGGGTTTGTTCCACGTCTATGAAACACTTCATATGAAATCAGGTCAAACCGTAAACTTACCTATGGACCGGGGTGAAGGTCAACATTGGAATCTTGCTCCCGGGAATCTTTATTCCAAACCAATAAAAATAGAAATCAAATCAACAGGCATACAACGCTTTAAAATTTATTTAGATCAAAAGATCGCCCCGATAATACCAGCTAAAGACACCAAATACATTAAACATATAAAGATTCAATCAAAATTATTGACAGAGTTTTGGGGACGACCAATGTTTTTAGCGGCCCATGTTTTATTACCCGAGGGATTCGATACACATCCTGAAGTCAGGTATCCATTGGCAATTTATCATGGGCATTTTCCTGATGATATAAGCGGATTTAGAACCATTCCTCCGGATCAAGACCTGGTTCCCGACTCGAGTGCCCGATTCAGATTAAAAGGATATAATCGAATCCAGCAGCAGGAAGCTTATGATTTTTACAAGATATGGACGGGTCCTAAGTTTCCCAGAGTACTTGCAATAGAAATTCAACATCCATCGCCATACTATGATGATAGTTATGCCGTGAATAGTGCCAGTCAGGGTCCATGGGGAGATGCTATCACGTATGAACTAATTCCGTTCATTGAAAATAGTTTTCGAGGTATAGGCAAAGGTTGGGCCCGATTTACATATGGTGGCTCCACCGGTGGATGGGAAGCTTTGGCGGTGCAGCTATTTTATCCGGATGAATACAACGGTACATACGCTGCATGTCCGGATCCTATTGATTTCAGAGCATATTGTTTGACTAATATTTATGAAGATAAAAATGCTTTCTTCTATAATGGACCATTCAATAAACTAGCCAGGCCGGGTTTGCGAAACTATCTTGGTCAGATATCCACTTCTGTGCAGGCAATGAATCATAAAGAATTAGTCCTTGGTACTCATTCCAGAAGCGGTGAACAATATGATATCTGGGAGGCAACTTTTTCTCCTATTGGTAAAGACGGATACCCTCAGCGAATTTTTGATAAAAAGTCAGGTGAGATTGATAAAAATGTAGCTGCCTATTGGAAAGAAAACTATGATTTGTCCTATATCATGAAAAGAGACTGGAAGAAAAATGGCACTAAATGGAAAGGAAGAATTCACTTATACTGTGGGGATATGGACAATTTTTATTTAAACAATGCAGTCTATCTCGCTGAAGATTTTCTTAAATCTACTACGGAACCATATTATGATGGAGAAGTAGATTATGGTGACAGGGCTGAACATTGCTGGAATGGAGACCACTCGCAACCCAATGCTATTTCAAGGTTGCGATATCACAGATATTTTATTCCTAAATGGTCTGAAGAAGTAAAAAAGACGGCTCCAGCAGGTGCAGATCTTACTTCATGGATGTATTAAATTATAACTTATAATAATTTAGAACTAACGCACAATGGGTAACCATGCCATTCGTCACAGCATTGTGGCTTCTTCCCTTGACTCCTGAAACTTAAAGATTCTATTCAATCCCCTATAAACAAAGGAAATCCTGTTAAATTGTATTCTTATCTTGGTAGATGATTATATTCCTAAAGAAGCTTTTCTCGTGCCGGCAGGTCAATTAAAATTCCATTGATAAATTTGGTTTACTCTACAAAACAGAATCATTTTCTTTGAATTTGTATATTCATTCCTAGTTCACTAATTCTTCAAATCTAATTCTGCAGACCAAATGGTTGATTTTCAAATAAATACTTCCAGGTTAACGCTTATCCCCTTTACGATACCCATGTTGGAATCAATAAAAAAAGGACCTGAATCATTTTTTGCATTGACTTCATTTGATTTGCCGTTAAAATTCACTGAGTTTCCGGATTCTATGGATTATACCATCGCACATTTCACTAAAATCCGACCTGAGATTCCATGGACTTCTTACGCTATAATTTTTAATGCTGAAAATACGTATGCTGGTCAAGGCGGTTTCAAATCTTCACCAGATCCTGAAGGCAATATAGAATTGGGCTATGAAATTGCCGAGCCCTTCCGGTTAAAGGGCCTTGCCAATGAAACAATTGAAGCGCTGATAGATATTGCATTTGGAAAGCAGGAAATCAACAGGATCGTAGCGCATACCCTGGCTGAACAAAACATTTCTAATCATTTATTGATAAAACACGGATTTGTATTTGAAATGGCCCTGGAGGATGCAGAAGATGGAAAAATCTGGAAATGGACATTAAGCCGGAGTGTTTATCATCTCAGGAAACTAATGCATACAGTTTAATTAGTATCTATTAGTATCTATTTCCAAATTCCACATTTTGGGTACTCAGTTTATAAAGTACATTTTTAAAATATCTTTCCATGAAGGTGGAAGAATGTTGATTAATCTTCATTCCTACGGATTAGTGAATGTAGTCCTGGCGTCAATACATAGGTCGAGACATTTTCATCAAAGGTAGTTTTGCCAAACCCTCCCTTGTCCATAAAAGAAATAACAAAAAAAAGATTGTTTCAGAAATAATAAATTCAAGAATAATTGAATCTCCTGATCTCTGACCTGAGAATGCTTTCTTTCGCTCCAATTCTAAATCACTTCAAGCTTAATGCAGATACATCATTACGTTTTAATTATAATTCAAAAATGAGATTAATAAATTCCGTAATTACCAGTTTTGTCCTGTATTTTAGAGCACTTTATTGACTGGCTAATGACACCAAAGATTAATTCCCTCCATCACAGATTAAGGCATTTGTCAGATCACCTGGTCGAAGAAGAAATGCGGGTATATCATGAGATTGGAATTGATATACCGTATCGATGGCATGCTATCTTGCAGATATTTTATGAATATGATAAAATCCTTACCATTTCTGACCTGGCAGAACTTCAGGGTAAGACTCATCCTGATGTAGTGTATACGATTAATCAAATGAATAAGGAAGGACTTGTAATTGAAAAATCAGATAAATCAGATAAACGTAAACGGATTGTTGGACCATCTGAAAAAGCAAAGAGTTTAATTACAACGCTCAGACCATCCTGGCAGGCAGCACAGGATGCTACCAATCAATGGGTCAAAGAATCTGCCCCGGATCTATGGCTTAATTTTGAATCATTGAACCATGCACTTGAAACAAGAAGTTTTTTTTCAAGGATTAAAAAAGAACGAAAACGTTCTGACTTGAAAAATGTGCAATTGGTCCGGTATAATGAAGTGCAGGATGCACAATTAGTACTGCAGAATTCCTGGTCACAGTTTAAAAACAAATATTTTGATGTGGTAGAATTAGATAAGTACATTCATGATATGCAATTCCTGATTACAAAGAATGAAGCAGAGACCTATTTTGCATTATGGATGAATCAAATCGTAGGTAGCATTTCTATTCTTCGGCGAAGTTTTAAATATTGCGAGATTATACTTTTATGGATTGAAGAGCCTCATCGCCGTAGATATATTGCCACTAAATTGTTGGAGAAAGGTATTTCACTCGGAAGGGAAATGGGTGCCAGTAACCTGTTTGTTCAAAGTCATCCTAAATTGGTGGCAGCCAACGCTCTTTTTCAGAATTTATCTTTTATTACAACAGAAAAATATCCGGCTTCTACGGTTGAATATCAATCGATGACGATGCTTCTTGGTTTTGAGTTAAATTGATCGATGCTATCAGATCATTGAAGATTGGTTCATACCTGATACCAGTTCCCCTCAACAGTAAGTTCTGTATTCGGAAAAATAGATCTTGCTTCTTCCAACAAGGTGTCCAATACTTTATATCTTGAAGAGAAGTGACCCAGGATTAATTTTTTCACATTTGCTTTTAACGCTATTTCTGCGGCCTGTCCAGCTGTACTGTGAAAATTTTCTTTAGCTTTTTCATGGTGGCTTTCACTGTATGTAGCTTCGTGGTAAATCAAATCACTATCGTAGATCAATGGAATAATATCCGGAGCAAAAGCAGTATCAGAGCAATACGCATATCTTCTTTGGTTTTTGGGAGGATGGGTAGAGTCTTCAACTGATAATATTCGTCCATTTTCAAGCAACACATCGTTCCCTTCTTTGAGTTTCCTGATCGTTTCAAAGGAAGGCATTCTATCCACAAATAACTCTGATCTGAATATTCGTTGACCTGGTTTATCATTAACTAAAAAACCATATGTCTCAATCCTGTGATATAAAGGAAATGCATGAACTTGTTTAATCGGATCATCTAACAAAATGATTGAAGTTGATGTATTAATTTCAATCCAGCTGATTTCATAATTTAGCGCAGATCCTGCAAGCTCAAGAATCATCTGAATCAACTCCTTTAGTCCTTTAGGTGAATAAATAAAAAGAGGATTCTTCCTTCCCGTCAGATTGAGCGAAGTGATAAGCCCTGGCAATCCAAAATAATGATCTCCGTGTAAATGGGAAATAAAAATATGATCGATTCGATGCGCTTTGATCTGGTATTGCGAAAGACGGTCCTGTGTACCTTCCCCGCAATCAATCAGCAAACATTGCTCGTGTATATTTATTACCTGACCGGATGGATGTCTCCCATATGCTGAAAGTGCCGAACTATTGCCCAAAATGAGCACTTCAAACCTGGCCATCTAAAGCTCTCTTACAATTATTCCTCGTTGCCTTGTTCCAGTTCTTTTTGCAGATCTTCCATCATAGCATACTCTATAGATTCCTGGACGGTAGGTACTATGGTAAGAATAGTTTCCAACCTACTTATCTGGATCAGTTTTTGGACCGGAGGATGAACAACTCCGGTAATAATAAATGAACCAAAATCTTTCCAAAGTCGGTTGGCCGTCAGAATAGATGAAAGACCAGATGAGTCTACATACTTCACACCATTAAGGTCTAGTATTAGATTCCTGACTCCTTCGTTTCTTAAAAAAATAAATTCAGACTTGAGATCCGGAGCAATCAGTGAGTTCAGATTTTCCTCATTCAATCTAAAAATGGCATATCGGTCTTCTTTATCTATTGAATATTTCATGTCATTTCGTCATTAATTGCTGCAAAATTAGATTTTTTTGACCATTCATACCGATTGGGCTCAAATTTGATATGAATTATTTAGAAGTGAGATAAATTTTACGTGAAGTGTTATCGATTGTTTAATTGTTACATTATCGTGAAATTAAATGAACTTTAGTTGTTAGTGTTAATTAATACAAGTAGCAAAATTCATTAAAATAAGATTTGTCTAACTGTATTGAAAATCGTATACTTGTTGACCATTAAAAAATACCGATGAGTAATAAAAGATCACCACAATTTCAAGATGTAATCCGTAAAAGTCGCGAAGAAGCTAACAGGCTTCGACATGATTTTGTCGGTACAGAACATTTTCTACTTGGGTTGCTCAAAGACCGTGAGAATCTGGTAGTCAAAGTTTTAGAGAGTTTAGAGGTTGATTGTACTGAATTAAAATTTAAGCTCGAGAAGGTTTTGCAAAAAGAATTGGCTAATAATCCACCCGCTGCTTCTGTCAGAGAAGACCTTCCGCTGAGTAAACATGCAGAAAGGATTTATAGATTAAGTCATCTCGAAGCCAAAGAAATGAAACAGGATACAGTGGCACCTGAACATTTAATGCTTTCAATTTTGAAACACAAAGACAGTGAAGCAACCCGTATTCTTGGTGAATTGGATGTAGATTATGAAACATTCAGATCAGAGCTTCAATATGTAATTCAGGAGCAGGATCTGGCTAATAGCGACTATTTTGCCCAGGCCCAGTCTGATTCTGAATCCAATTATGATGAAGATAGTTCTTCCAAATTCCCCCGCAAAGGCAATACAAAATCCAGAACTCCTGTCCTCGATAATTTTGGCAGGGATATTACACGATTAGCTGAAGAAGACAAGTTAGATCCTATTGTTGGTCGTGAAAATGAAATCGAAAGAGTTTCCCAGATTTTAAGCCGGAGAAAGAAAAACAATCCGATCCTTATCGGAGAACCAGGTGTAGGTAAGACCGCTATTGTTGAGGGACTTGCGCTGAGAATCATTCATAAAAAAGTCAGCCGTACTTTATTTAATAAACGAATAGTCATGCTTGATCTGGCTGCATTAGTAGCCGGTACAAAATACAGAGGGCAGTTTGAAGAGCGGATGAAAGCAATTATGAATGAACTGGAAAAATCCAGGGATGTAATTCTTTTTATTGATGAAATCCATACCATTGTTGGTGCGGGTGGAGCTACAGGATCGCTGGATGCTTCCAATATATTCAAACCTGCTTTGGCACGGGGTGAATTACAATGTATCGGTGCTTCCACACTGGATGAATACAGACAATATATTGAAAAAGATGGAGCACTTGATCGTAGATTCCAGAAAGTAATTGTCGATCCTCCATCCGCTGAAGAAGCTATCTCTATCCTTCATAATATCAAATCCAAATATGAAGATTACCATAATGTTTCTTATACAGATGACGCTATAAAAGCCTGCGTTAAACTTAGCGATAGATATATTACAGATCGATTTTTACCAGATAAAGCCATCGATGTTTTAGATGAAGTAGGTGCGCGGGTGCATCTCAAAAACATTCATGTTCCGAAACATATCGAAGAAATCGAGCAAAAAATTGAATCTGTAAAAGAACTCAAAAACAGTGCTGTTAAGAATCAACAGTATGAAAAAGCCGCGGAATATAGAGATACCGAATCCAAACTTCAGGCTAAACTCGAAGCGGCTAAAGAACAATGGGATGAAGAATCCAAAATCAAAAAATATCCTGTAGATACTGATGATATTGCTGAAATCATTGCAATGATGACAGGTATTCCGGTTAAGAGAGTTGCACAAAGTGAAAGCAAAAGGCTGGTCAACATGAATGACGATATGAGAAAGTCAATCATAGGACAGGATGAAGCTATTGAAAAAATCACCAAAGCAATTCAGCGAAATCGGGTCGGACTGAAAGATCCTAAAAAACCTATTGGCACATTTATATTTCTTGGGCCTACCGGTGTAGGAAAAACTGAATTAGCCAAAGCACTTGCCCGTTATCTTTTTGACAATGAAGATTCATTGATCAGGATAGATATGAGTGAGTATATGGAAAAATTTTCTGTGAGCAGATTAATTGGCGCTCCTCCAGGATATGTAGGATATGAAGAAGGTGGTCAGTTAACAGAGAAGGTTCGACGAAAACCATATTCGGTAATTCTTTTGGATGAGATTGAAAAAGCTCATCCTGACATCTATAACATCTTGTTACAGGTTTTAGATGATGGATTACTGACGGATGGACTGGGAAGAAAAGTAGATTTCAAAAATACCTTGATCATCATGACATCCAATATTGGGGTCAGACAGCTTAAAGACTTTGGTCAGGGTGTAGGATTTGCAACTCAAGCCAGACAAGATGCAGCCGGAGATAATACAAAATCAGTCATTCAAAATGCATTGAAGAAAACATTTTCACCAGAGTTCCTTAACCGGATAGATGATGTAGTGATATTCAATAGCCTGGATGAATCTCAAATTTTCAAAATCATTGATTTATCCCTTGCCAATCTTGCAAAACGACTTGGCAACATGAATTATGAATTGAAATTATCTGAACCTGCTAAGAAATTTGTTGCTGAGAAAGGTTATGACCCGCAATTTGGCGCCAGACCTTTAAACAGGGCAATCCAAAAATACATCGAAGATCCTCTCGCAGAATTCATTTTAAATGATGGACCTGAAGAGGGATCTATTCTCGAAGCAGATCTCAATGAAGAAAAGACTGCTTTAAGGATCATGGTACATAAAGTGGCAGAATCCTGATTTCACCGGAATTCAAATTATTTTTAGCTTTGCATCCTGATTCAGGATTATTGTTTTATTTTTAACACCTTAATCATTTTAAGCTTATTTACTATTTAAATTAGTTTTTCACCAAAAATTATTCTCTTGCAGCAAAAGCCACCATTCAAACCAAGATATCCAAATCAAAGAGGCCTTCCATTCAAAAAAGACTACGGATTCAGAGTCAATGCAGAAATTAAAGTACCCGAAGTAAGACTTGTGGGTGACAATCTTCATGAATTAGTCATTGAAGGCGAGCCACCAATAGAATCTGGAGTTTACAGTATTCGTCAGGTATTGCGATGGGCCGAACAACTAGCACTCGATGTAGTCGAAATATCACCCAACGCCACTCCTCCGGTTTGTAGAATTATTGATGTCAACAAATACCTCTTCCAGAAAGAGAAAAAAGAAAAAGAGCTTAAAGCAAAGACGGTCAAGGCCGAAATCAAAGAGATTCGATTTGGGCCCAACACTGATGATCACGATTTTGACTTTAAATTAAAACATGCTCAAAATTTTATACAAGAAGGTTGCAAAGTCCGTGCATTTGTTTTCTTTAAAGGAAGATCAGTTGTTTTTAAGGATCGGGGAGAATTACTTTTACTCAAGTTTATTAAAGAATTGGATGATATCGCAGCATGCGAATCTCTACCTAAGCTTGAAGGAAAAAAAATGTTTATTCTTTTAACCCCCAGAAAAGGGGCCCCAAAGAAATAAATGTTAAGGGTCCTTTCAGCAGATTTTTTCAAATAATTGGTTTGAATAGCGCTGAAAATTATTTTAGTTCTATCTTACAAAGTTGTATATTTGCACCTCTTATAAATAAAGCTATATGCCAAAAATGAAAACTCATTCGAGTGCGAAGAAAAAATTTCGCATTACGGGTTCAGGTAAAGTAAAGAGATTTCAAGCAAATACTTCTCACAGGCTTAGACAGAAATCTAAGAAAGCTAAACTAGCTAATCGCGATAGTGCATTAGTAAGCAAAGCTGATGAAAAAAGAGTATTACGCATGTTAGCTCTAAGATAATTATACATATCTTTTATTCACGGCCTCACAGGTGTAAAGTATCCTTAACAGATCCCTGGAAAGCCTAAAACATCAATCATATGCCTCGGTCAGTCAATCACGTTGCTTCTCGGGCGAGAAGAAAAAAATTACTCAAAGCTACTAAGGGATTCTGGGGTGCCAGAAGAAACATCCTTACTGCGGCTAAGCATACCCTTGAAAGAGCATGGAAATATGCCTACAGGGATCGTAAAGCTAAAAAAAGAGCATTTAGAGCACTCTGGATCGCCAGGATCAATGCAGCCGCAAGAATAGAAGGATTGTCTTATTCAAAATTAATCCATGCCCTTGCTTCCAATAATATCAATTTAAATAGGAAGGTTCTGGCAGATTTAGCAATGAATCACCCTGATGCTTTTAAAGCTGTAGTAGCTAAAGTAAAATAGTCCTCCTCAGGTTTATTATTTAAAAAGTTAGTCTCCGGCCGTAATTCCGGATAGATAGACTATTGTCCTTCTGAAAGTGAATTTGTTCAAAAACTTATGGTTGTATAACCAATGAGTTATGGATTTGTAAAACGACACTCCACATTTAAAAAGGTGTAAACACCTCTTGTTTTATTATTTTCTGATTGCTTCAACAGGATCCATTCTTGCTGCCTGAAGTGCCGGTATCAATCCGGAAAGTATACCGATAAAAACCGATAGGCTGACACCAATCATAATGTTTTGTATAGACAGGAACATAGTATATCCGAATACTGAAGATAAAATTTTAAGAATGAGATACACTAATCCGAGTCCAAATAATCCCCCCAAAACACACAAGACAACAGCTTCGATCAAAAACTCAAGGAGGATAAAAAATTGACGCGCACCCAGGGCTTTTTTGATGCCAATGATGTTGGTTCTTTCTTTCACACTTACAAACATAATATTAGCCACACTAAACATACCGACGATGATTGCAAAAAGGCCGATCACGATACCAACTAAATTCAATACACCAAAAAATTTATCCAAAAGATTAGTGAGTATCGACATTTCATTGATAGAAAAATTAGCCTGTTCATAGGGTTTCTGTCTTCTTTCCGCTTTCAGTACTGAGGTTACCTCCGCTTTCAAATCTTCAAGGTTGGCGTCCTTAGCTGCTTTGACCATTAAATTTGTACCCCATAAACGGTTATTACGGACGGGAACAAGTTTTTTGGCAGTGTTGTAACCAATCAATACAGCCCGATCAAAATCCGCTGGATTAATGAGGTCTTTGCCAGACTTTTTAATTACTCCCACTACTTCCATATACCGGTCTTTTATCTTAATATTTTTACCGATAGGATCAATGGAATTAAAAAGATTGGTGGCCAGTTCTGAACCAATCACCACTTTATCCTCTCCTGCCTCATATTCAAACGGAGTAAGAAACCTGCCTTTCTCATATTCTATTTTGAAAATATCATTATAATCGTAACTGACTGCCATAGCATATGAACCTCGTATACTATTCGTTTTATATTTCAAACTGGCCCCTCCAATAAAAACCTGTAGTGCTACTAATGAAGCATTTTTTACTTTAACCTTGACGGCTTCCAACTCTTTATAGGAAGCATTTGGTCTTCGGAGGTATTTAAAATAATTTTCGTCTGGATCCTCATTCCAGGGCATCTTGGTAACGTAAAGGACATCGTTCCCTAATTTCTCAAAACTGCCTTTGATATTATCTTCCAACGAATCCACAGCAGAAAGCACTGCAATAATGCAGAATATACCTATGGTTATACCTAACAGGGAAAGGAAAGTTCTCAGTTTATTTGCAGCCAGCTGGCCTAAAGACTGACTGAAGCCTTCAAAAAATAATCGTAAAAACATGATTTTTCCCTTCTGAATCTTATGAAATGCTAAATATACTGATTTGAATAGCGACTTGACAAAAACATTCGATTAAGTCATCCCTAATTACTCTGAACCAATTCAAATATCAGACCGGGGGATTAATCTCGCGTTAATGTCACCAATCTATTTAGTTTTTCACTATTTGCATTTCATTTTGAAAAGGAACTTGGAATTAGGAGGTTGAATGTATTATCTTTGCGTTCCTTTTTCCGTAAAAAAAGATTAAATGCGTACAAAACTATCCCAATTCAATTTCGCTTTACCCAAAGATGCCATAGCCCAATACCCTTCCAAAGAACGAGATGGAAGTAAACTCATGGTGGTACACAGAGATAGCGGTAAAATAGAACATAAGGTTTTTAAAGATATCCTTACCATTTTTGGTGATGGCGATACTTTTATTTTTAATAATACAAAAGTATTTCCTGCCAGGATGTATGGAAAAAAAGAGAAGACGGGAGCCAAAATTGAAGTATTCCTGTTGAGAGAATTAAACAAAGAAGCAAGACTTTGGGATGTTCTGGTAGACCCTGCCCGAAAAATACGGGTAGGTAATAAACTTTATTTCAACGACAAAAAGGGAAACGAGATTCTGGTAGCCGAAGTAGTAGACAATACTACTAGCCGCGGTCGTACAATTCGATTTTTTCATGATGGTAGTGATGATGACTTTCAAGCTCAATTAAAAATTTTGGGACACACCCCCCTTCCTAAGTATATAAAACGCAATGCTGAAGCATTGGATGAAGAGCGTTACCAAACAGTGTATGCAAAGGAAATTGGTGCAGTTGCAGCACCTACGGCGGGTCTTCATTTCACTAAAGAGATCATGAAACGACTTGAAATCAAAGGAGCCCACTTTGCTGAAGTTACACTTCATGTCGGATTAGGAACCTTTAGAAGCATTGATGTTGAAGATCTTTCAAAACATAAAATGGAAGCTGAATATTTCAAAGTTCCTGAATCCGCTGTAGTTGCCGTCAATAAAGCTAAAGAAAATAATAAGAGAATTTGTGCAGTAGGTACTACAGTTATGCGTGCAGTTGAAACAGCAGTATCAGCTCATGGACTAATGAAACCACAGGAAGGATGGACTAATAAATTTATTTTTCCTCCGTATGATTTTAGTATTGCCAATTGTATGCTTACGAATTTCCATTTGCCAAAGTCTAGTCTGCTGATAATGGCAGCTGCATTTGGTGGAACAGAATTAATCATGGAAGCATATCAACAGGCGATCAAAAAGAAATACAGGTTTTTCAGTTACGGTGACGCCATGCTTATTATGTAAGAAGGATTCGGCTTAATTCTCCTAATAAAGTCGTTTATCACCCCATTGTTCCCTCCATTCAAATGGTTTTTGACCATTGGATATTTTAAGACGTACGGTTTTGATCATTCTATTTAGCAATGGCAATTGGATTTCATTGTAGATCATTGAATCATCAAATCCCTGGGCAGCAGCTTCATGCCGTGATGCTGCATAAACCAATCTCACGGTCTCGCCCAAGAAATGGCACCAAAACACATGGGACAGGGTTCACACGATGAATATATAGTACAGTCTTCTAACTGGTAAAGGCAAAGTTTAGAACACTCCCCACGGATAGCTTCTATCTCAGTATGGCAGTCGGGTCCATAGATGCCAGAACTCTGTTATTTGCAATTGATATTATTTCAACATTCATTACGATTACTGCACCGAACGGACCTCCTTCCTTTTTTTCACCTCCTCAATCGCCTGGGAAATGGCAAGGGTTAGGAAATATGCATCGGTATTCATAATTCATAATTTATCAGGTAAAATAAACGGGATAAAAAGATTTTTGAAGCAAATAATCAGGAACAACCGATCATACTTTTAATCGATTAAATTTATATTGCATATTAATACTTTTCTTTGATACATTTGTGCGAATTTTGAGGAACTCTTATGGGGGTTTTTCAGTTAATCAGAAAAAAAACAATAATATGTATTGGACGCTAGAATTGGCACATCACCTGGAAGATGCTCCTTGGCCTGCTACTCGTGACGAATTAATAGATTTTGCTATTCGTTCCGGAGCTCCCCTCGAAGTAATTGAAAATTTACAACAAATGGAAGATGAGGGCGAAATCTACGAGAACATCGAAGATATATGGCCGGATTATCCCAGAAAAGATGATTTTCTGTTTAATGAAGATGAATATTGACCGAGTCTCAAATACTCATTAAATAACTGAACCATGAGGCTATACCGCTCACTACGGTATAGCCTTTTTTAATTTCCTTTATGAGACCAGATGCTAAAAAAATCAATATTGCTATAGATGGTTTCTCAGCATGTGGTAAGAGTACGCTTGCCCAGGCACTCGCGAGGATTTTGAAATATAGCTATATAGACAGTGGCGCAATGTACCGCGCAGTGACTTTATTTGCTATCAGGCACAGCATTAAAGATGATGAATTACATCTTTTGACATCTTTGCTTACAGATATAAAGATCGAATGTATCTGGGCAGATCTTGGCAATAAAACTATTTTAAATGGTGAGGACGTCACAGACCAGATACGTAGTTTAGAAGTGCAAAAAATTGTAAGCCAGGTGAGTGCCGTCCCGGAAATAAGAAGATTCCTGGTCGCACAACAAAAAGAAATGTCAAAACAGTCCGGTGTAGTCATGGACGGCCGGGATATTGGCACTAAGGTAATGCCGGATGCAGAACTGAAAATATTTATGCAAGCCGATCTTGAAATACGGGTCGAACGAAGAATGAAAGAATTAATCGCTAAGGGGCTGACACCTGACCGATCAGAAATTTTACAGAATTTGACATTCAGGGATCATATAGATTCGACTAGAATAGATTCGCCATTGAGTAAAGCAGCCGATGCTAAAATCCTGGATAATAGCCATATGACTCCTGAAGAACAATTGAAAATTGTCTTAGAATGGGTAGAGTCAACCATGAATCGTTAAATACACGTAATTTTCATTTTAAAAATTCAACAGAACCATGAAATTTAATATATCAAAACTGATTCTCCTTTGTTTTTTATTTACTTTGACCTTGCCGGCTTTCAGTCAGGTTTCAACACGGTCCAGGAAAGTAGCACCGGAAAAAGTTGCTGTTACGTTTACAGATCATCTTTGGTATGGAGCTGGCTTTGGTTTGTCCTTTAATTCTGGCTATGGGAATTTGGCTGGAAGTACATTTTCCGTTGGCCTTTCTCCAATGGTTGGATATAAGTTAAACAATATATTTTCAGTAGGTCCCAGGTTTGAGATTCAATATACGAATGGACGATACCAGGCTTATACGAATACCCCGGTGGTTAAGTTTAATGGGATTGATTTTGGTGCTGGAGTATTTGCCAGGGCCAAGTTTGTTAGAATTCTATTTGCTCATGTTGAACTCAGTTATATCAACCGGGTATACCCTATTGATTTTAATGCCAATTTTGATAAGATCGTAACAGAACGTTTTGGCGATAATCAATTTTTAGTTGGTTTAGGTTATACCAGTGGCACGATAGCCAGTTCAGAGATCTCATTATTATATGATTTAAATGCAAGTTCTCAGAGCACCTCATTGCCCCTGGTTTACAGATTGGGATTTACATATAAATTTTAATTTCAAACTAAGCCCCTCCAATATTTATTCTCAAGCCAACAAGGAAATGCCGTCCCGCCTGGGGAAACAATCCTTTTTGATGATAAATATTATTGCTCTCCCTGGCGGAATACGGATCGTCTGGTACCGGATTGTAAGATGGTGATATAAACCTGTAAATCCATCCATTAGATTCATAGTCCTTGTTTAATAAATTATTAATTTGAAAAAGGATTTGGATCACTTCATTGCCAGCTTTGATCAGATTATAATTTCCTTTTAGCTGAATAGTAGTAAACGCGGGTAATAGAGAAGCTTTATTTCCTGTTCCATCCAGATATTGTTTGCCAATAGATTGAGACGCAAGTTCAAATCCTAATCGATGCCGGTGGTTGGTTGATTTAAATTCAAATCCATCCCAATTTAATTCAATATTGAAGATGCTTGAAGGAGAAAATGCAATGGGTTGATTTTTATGAATAATGATTTCCTGTGATCCATTATCCCAATTATCGATATATTCCGTGTATTCTTTCGTGATGTTTTTAGAAATATTGACATTGGCATTCATTGAAAAGTCTTTAACAAGTGCCCAGGATAAACTAGACTCAAAACCTAATCTATACGAATGATCTACATTGGATCTTACATAAGATCCAACATCGTTCAACCTTCCGGTTGGAATCAATTGATTTTTATAATTCATAAAATAAAAGTTCTGTTCAAACTTAATTGCAGAACTCCTCATTCTTATCCCTAACTCATGATCAACTAATCTTTCTGCTTTGGGTAAGTCCTGATCGGCATCAACATAATCTCCACGATTGGGTTCTCTATACGCAACACCGCTACTTCCGTACAATTGAATATCCTGATTGACTTGCCATGTAAGACCAAGTTTGGGATTAATGAAATGATGAATGGCTTTTTGATAAGCTGAGGTATTTACTTGTTCATGCTGATATCGATACCATACATTTCTGAACTGGACATCACCTAATAATGTTATTGATTTTATTGTAAACTGGACTTTTCCAAAGGCCATCGCAGTCCATTTTGCTGCATCGTAATGATAGTATTCCGGCTTATCGGCTAAATACCTATCATTCAATTGAATTATCTGACCGATATGTTTTCCTTTATATACATTCCATGATGCACCTCCGGTAAGTTCAAATAATTCTTTACTGTATTTAACCGAATGAATGGATCCAAGAAATATATTATTAAGATTACGTCGCCTTACCAGATCTACATCCTTATCTCCAGGTTGCAGGTAATCCACAGGATTCTGATTTGCTTTATATTCTTCATAATATCCATTCCCCGGAGTTAAATGAAAGGTATTGGCCAAAGACCATTGAGAATTGATTTGTTCATGATATATAAATTGAAAATGCGTCTGCCTGTACCTGTCAATCTGGTTTTCATAAGGCACTGCCGTCCTTTCAGTTCCTCCTGTATTAAAAGTTCTATTTAAAGTATTAATGTATTGCTCCGGAACACCGTTCCAGGCCTGATATGTATTTTCCAAACCGTCAAAAATGTGTAACCGAAATGATCGTTTAGGCAAAACCTTAGCAAAAGAGAGAGCGCCTGAATAAAGAGTTGACCTCGCGCGATCAATATACCCATCTGAAAACACTTTAGATATTCTGCCCTGGATATTCCATTGAGAAGGTAGTGTACCTGAACCAAAAGATAAACTTGATCTCAACGTATTAAATGATCCCGCTGCAGACTCCAGTTGTAAAAAAGGTTTCGAATGCAATCTATTCGTATTGATTAAAATAGACGAACCAAAGGCTACTTGTCCGGCGTCCGAAAGACCTATACCGCGTTGCACCTGGATTTCTGAGGCAGAAGCTAATACATCAGGCAAATCCACCCAATACACACTCTGCGACTCACCATCATTCAAAGCTACTCCATTGATTAATACGTTTATTTGAGTTGGATCAAGCCCCCTGATGCGAATTCCTGTATAGCCTATTCCATTTCCTGCATCCGAAGTACTATATGTCGAAGGTAAGTGTTGTAATAAATAAGGGACATCCTGGGCAAGATAATTCCTGTTGATTTTATCAATGTTTAAAGTGGAATGCACTACAAAGGACTGGTCATTGACCCAGGACGAAACGATCTCCGTTTGTTCAAGCACAGAAATTTTGGGGCCAAGTGTTACTGAATATTGTTGTAAGGAAGTATCTGATACTTCAAAAACATATTGTACATAATTCAAATGATTTAAATGTATTGAATCAGGAATATCTCTCAGAGAAATTTTAAGGATCCCTTGAACGTCAGAATATTCGAATAGGAATTTGTTTTTCTCACTCTGTGCAGTTACCCCTTCGATAGGAAGACCATTTTCATCTATTACCTTGATGATTACATTTTGTTGTGCAATACCAATTCTGATAAAAATGAATAAACCAAAAAACGAAAAATAATTTCTAAAACTCATGTTCAATAATGTTTTAATAAACAAGTACACGGAGCTTTAGCATCAAATTCCTCTCTGGAATTACCCAGCAGGTTCGACGG
>JBDTUE010000008.1:0-43081 GCA_040007895.1 Saprospiraceae bacterium
GATAGGATGACCACTTACTCCTTCAGCACATCCATAATAGCCATATGCTACTCCTGTTGGATCGTAGAAATCAGCTGTTACAGTTCCTGCGTTTTGATTCACATCATCTTCTGTACTTAATTCTACTTGTTTATATGGAGAACCTAGATACTGGCAGGTATAATTTGGGAATGGTTTTTCTTCATCACATGCAGAATGAGCATACTCAAATTTAAAGGGAGGGAATTCTCCTTCCGTTACATCATATACTCCATCACAATAATAATACAGGTCTTCAAGGCCTTCACAGACGGGTGGAGTTTTGTCATCCACCAAAACATTCACCATACAATCATTAAATAAAGAATAACATAGATTCAAAATGAATGGAATAATTCCTGATTCAGCAGAAGCTGTAGGACCATCCATCTCGTTCTGAAATTCTTCCATAGTAAAGCCGATATCCAGATTAAATTCAGGAATACAAAATGCCCCGGAATTACCTTCGATCAAGTCAATGATAATTTTAAAATTAGGATTTGTTGGATCCAATGGCAATAATCCAGGAACAAATTGACGTACAACCGATCTGAATATTGCTAATATCTTCAGGAGTAATATGTTTTCACAGTCATCAGAGTCTAACACTGATTTTTTAAACCCATCCAAAGCTTGAGCAGCAGAAGGTGCTAAAATAGTTTCAATCACTTTTAAATATGAATAATCCTGATCAAAACCCGAGAAAACAAAATATAATCCATAAACCTGGGCCATCACCCATTTGTGTTCCGTCAGTTTCGTAATATGAGGATCATAACGCGCAATCTTACAGGCATCAAAAATTCTTAATACTACCTGATTGGAACCACATTCCGTAAGGTCCAGGTAATCTGTAAATACGTAGAGACTAAGGTATTCATTGACTAAAAAATCCCAGGTAACTTTATTTTTTGCATATTCATTCCAGCCACAGACCTTGATGATATGATCTGTATACTGCTTTCTATAATAGTCTATGGTATCCATTCTGGCAATTGCAAAATGTAGCTTGTCACAGCAGTTGTCTTTACTGCCATTATCCAGGTCTTTGGCGTAAACTCTAGCCCAGCATGTCGCAGGATCCACGGTTGTCTGACTTATTTCATCACACACTGGTGTCGGTGGTGTAATATCTTCAACTAAAACCAATAGAGGAAAGGCACAGGAATTTAAACATAAATCGGTCAATCTCATTTGACCAATATAAATTCCTACAGGTAAAGAGATTGAAGCACCAGTAGGGCCAACTTCTTTTAGAATAGAGATAGTTTTTCCTGTATTTGGTTCACGATATATAAATGATACATGTTCTGTTACGGAATTACAATCCCATACATTCATTTTATTAATTGTGAAATTAGCATTGCAATCATGGGGATTCACCTTTCTCAAATAATAAACAGTGTCTCGTAATCCGGTAACTACAGTGGTTAATGGACCAGGAGAATTCGGAATGCCGGTAAATACAGGTGTTGGGTTTACTTTATCTTCAACTACAATATATTGAACGCATATTTTTTCTGCTCCTGTACACCAATCAATGATATGCCATTCCCTCCTTATTTTAAATCCATTACCACATATGCTTAAAACTTCATCCCTGTAATTAACGGTGAGTTTACATAATCCACCCAGATAAGGATACATGGCAGTTTTCCCTTTATAGGTTGTACAAAATCTTGTGTTGATGGTATCAATAGTTACAAATGTCCCATCTTCGTTAACATCTACTACTTTTTTACCTGTTTTTTGCAAGTCAAGAATTGAATCACTCAGATATGGGACAACCAGACTATCAGGATGGATACAAAAGGTGTCCTGATCCAAGCCTATAAGTCCACCAGGAATAATTAAATTATTTACCAAAAGTTTTGTACCGGCCCATCTGGCTCTAATTAATCCCAATTTAACTATTGGATCATCTTTGCCTTGTAGTTGAAGTAAACGTTCAGGGCTTGGATAATTTGGGTTACTTTTTTCCGGAGAAAAATCTACTAAATCCCAATTCTTAGCATCAAAAATTCCTGAGTTTGCATTACCCGATGCAAGTGCTCTGTCCCCGTTCAGGCAATACAACCTGCAGGGCAGTTTAATTGTACTTGGACAACAGGTACTATCTACGTTATCTTTTCTGACTGTAATGGTATCCTGACAATTATTTACATTCCCCCAGGTATCACTGGCTAATACTACACGGATCATTCTTCCGATAGTACTAACGCTATCGCATCCATAATCTTCCCATCTTAGATTGACTACTACCTTGCTATTCGGTTCATAGCAGGCATCTTTAGTTTCCTGAGTTATGCGATTAATTTCACCAATCTGAAAACAACTGACTGTAGCATTCTTACAAGGCACCGGTGGTCCACTTTTATCTTCTACTTTCAGATAGCCCCAACAACTATTGCCACTAATTGCATCTTCTACCTTATAAATCATGGAGTAAGAAAGATGAGTTCGGTCGACTTGGTCGTCGGCAATATTTTGATTTGTTCCAAAAGGATGGACAATAATTACTCTAAGCCCCATGCATTCAACCTCCCCCAATACATCTTCAAAGCTGACCGTCCTTGTACAAAATTCTACAGGCATTGAAACATTTACTTGTCCTTTACAAGTCAGCAAACATTGTGCTGAAATTTTAGTAAAACTGGATATAAAAAAGCAGAAACTTAAGAATAAAAACCTTTTCATGTGTAGTAGCTTTTGGGTTTGTAAAATTTTTATCTAAATGTGAAAATACGTAATGCCCTAGAATATCAGCCAATTAGGTTAATTTTTTTTAAAGAAAATTTAAGATTTCTTTAAGTAATTAGTTACGATAACAAATAGAAATAAAATGCCTTAGTTAAGCCTTGATATTCAACTCCCAATACTCCTTTAAAAAATCATATGTGTCCAACCGGTTATGGTAGAAGTAGAGCATTTTAAGGCTTCCGGTCCCTATTTGCCCGGATTTAGTAAAAAATAAAGGTTTGATAGAATGAAAAACACCTATTTTATTGATGGCATCTTGTATACATTCCAGCGGTTTCAATAAGGCAGAATGATCTAAACGAATATTGTCGTTTTGTGCTTCTTTTTTCATTAATTCCTGGACAGCTACGATTTTATCAATCATTAAATCAATCGGAATCTCGATATCGGAAGGATCCAACCTCAATTGAGCAAATACATCCAGCATGGGATTCAATTGCTCCACACATTTGAATGCACAATATGATACCAGGTTGGTGCTGAAAACAATATTATGTTTGTGGTAGCTTTCAACTATTTTTTCAGCGAGAACAGAGGTATACACATTATCCCGTTGGGCATCAGTATCCTCATTGTTTTCCGGAGCTTTGAAATAATCATCGAGATTGAGCTTATTATTTCTTTTATCCACGCTGTCTCCATGTTCATCTACATTATTACCTATGACATCTAAAGGTTCACCAAAAGAAAGTGCTATTTCTGAACTTTTAGATAATAAACGATATAGAAAAACAAAAACATTTTTAAAACTTCTGAAATCATCCCTTGTGCTTCCTATATAAGTGTCTTTACCGGTAGCTCTTAAATGCTGTTCTATCAGGTATCTTGCCTCAAGAACACAATGGTAGTTAAGCACCATTGGAACGACATAAATTTTTCTAAACGTTTTACCTTTTTTTATGATCTCACGCTGTGCTTCAACAGCTGTTCCAAGCAATCCCAATTTGAGTTTTGTTTCAAGAGAGCCAGATCTTGATCGAGTACCGCCAGGAAAAAAAAGGGTGTTAGTACCCCATTGAAGCGAAATATTGGACATGGCTTTTAAACTCTCCAGATATACAGGATTCTTTTTTCTTCGATCCACGCGGTACGCCCCCAACCTATTCATGAAATAACCAAAAAACTCCGAATTGTACAGGTTCAATCCTGCGCCGTATGAAAAAGCCGGCAGGCCAGCAATTTCATCCAAGGCATATCCAATCATGATACTATCCATATTGGATGAATGGGTAGGAACAATCACAAGGACACCATCTTTGGAAAGTTTCCTTATCTTCTCAATTGGTCCAAATAATTTAATCCTTTCGTGAATTTTATGTTTCGATCGGAGTATGTAAAATATATTTTTAGCGTTAGCTGCATTCAAGAGTCTGGTAAAGAAAAATTTCAAAATTTTCCTCGCAAATAGAAATGTCTTTTTTTTGAACCCACCTGCGATCTCTTCAGCATATCGCTCAATTATTTTCGATAATAAGTATTCACTCCGGTTTTGTATTTCATCAGGATCTGCTGAAGCCTCTGGTAAAGATTTTTGAATTTTTTTCCAAAACAAGGGCTCATTTTGTGGATCAGCGCTCCAGGGCTCTTCCTTCATCCTTATTTTTTCCATATAGATGGTCCTTGCAAGGATTTTTTCTAATTTGCCAGCATATTTTTCCCTGAGACTTTTTGATGCGCTTTCATTGATGGCAATTACCAGTTTATCCCTTTCGTCGTACAATTTGTAAATAGGCCAATTTTCGATTTCGCTGATAACGTGGGGTTGTGGAAGGATTGATAATTCCATTTAGTTGGGTTGCAAAACTAACCTAAAATCGCTTATTTACACATTCTTTCAATAGCAATTCTTATTTCAGGGGTGCCCAGATTCTTCGATGCTGAATGCCTGAATAACACTGGATTATCTTCCCATTGAGCAGACAAAGCTTCAAAGAAAAGTTTTTCCATATTGGAAAGTTCGGAGGGTTTAGATTTATCGATTTTTGTCCTAATGATATTAATTGGTATTCCTTGTTCTCCGCACCAATTGATAAATCGGATGTCAATATCCTGTGGGATAATATTGGCATCAGTAAGTATGAGCAGACATAAAAGATTCTCGCATTTTTGTAAAAACATACCTGAGAACGCAGACCAGGTAACTCTTTGCTCTTTGGATACTTTGGCATATCCATAACCTGGCATATCTACCAGGAAAAATGATTCATTGACAAGATAATAATTTAGCGTTTGAGTCTTACCCGGATTGGCAGAGATTCTCGCGAGACCTTTTTGACCAGTCAGTGAATTGATAAAAGAAGATTTACCGACATTTGATCTGCCAATTACAGCAATTACAGGCTTTTGATCCTGTGGTACTGCAGAAGGGTCAACATAACTCCCCACATACTCTGCTGCCCAATTTTTCGAATGTCTGGATTTTGATTTCATTTCATTAAATGTCTTAACCCCTATTTAAACATGGGTTAAAACCATTCATATTAGATTATTATTTAATATAATTGGCATGATTTTGTCGTTACATTACCAAACAATACTGCAAGATGAAAAAATATTTCCTTTTAACTGCTTTAATTATTGGTTTTAATAGTTTGATTTATGCCCAATTCAGAGTTGGATTAAAGTTTGGGGTTTCAAGCGATAACATTTCGACTTCTGCGATTGATATTCAGGGGGCAAATGATTTTAATGATTTAAAGTTGTCTTTACTTCGGGCAAATTATGGGATCCATGCGGGCATTTTTACTCAGGTAAAAATTCTTGGTATTTTCATTCAGCCTGAATTTGTTTTTAATTCTTCAAGTGCAGATTATAAATTAAGCCAACTTAGTCATTCACCCGTAGATGTCATTAAAAGAGAAAGTTATCAAAACCTCGATATTCCGGTTTTGCTGGGTGTTAAATTAGGTCCTTTGCAACTTGGAGCAGGTCCGGTTGGACATCTATTTATCAATAGTAGTTCTGAACTAATAGATGTAAGCGGATACAAACAAAAATTTAAAGAATTAAAATACGGTTACCAGGCGATGGCAGCATTGGTGATCGGTAAACTATACCTTGATCTTAGATATGAAGGTAACTTGTCAAAATTTGGTGATCACCTGGAATTTTTTGGTAAACAGTACTCTTTTGATAAATCCCCCTCCAGAATGATAGGTAGTATTGGGATAGCATTCTGAATTTTTAAAAGGTCAAAATAATTGTCATAATTCCTTAACTTTGAACGAATAAAATCCGAAATCACTTTAATTTCCGAGACAATGAAATATAAACTATTCTTAATCATTCTTGTTTTGTTAGTTTTAGTCGCTGAGGCATGTAACCGTGGAGTTGGTTGCCCAAGCGAATTCTGAACCTAATAACTACAATGAGTTGGATTACTTTAGACAACATCGACCAGTTAGACGCCCTTGATCAGGCTTCTTATAATCAATGTGTTTTGATTTTTAAACACAGTACAAGGTGTTCTATAAGTGACATTGCACTTAGCCGGTTAAAAGGTAAAAGCACATCTACTCTATTTTTAGAATATTCGTATTGCCTGGATGTGATTAAACACAGAGATATAAGTAATGAAATCGCTCACCGCTATCAAGTGCATCATGAGACCCCTCAGGTCTTGATGATTAAGAATGGAGATTGTTTTTACGAAGCCTCACACCTGGACATCTTACCAGAAGAGATCAATGAGCAAATACCCATGCCATCTGCACAAAAGGGAAATTCGTAAAGGATTTTTAATTTAAATGAGCGTTTTCTTCTGATTCCAGAAGTTCTGCTTTCTTTTTGTTTTTGTACCAAAGATATCCGAGCGTACCTACCAGTAAATACGGCATTGCCAGCATATATAGAATTCCAGCATTAATGGTACGTCCTATTGATACTCCAGATTGATTTTGAAGGTTAGATTCAACGGTCATCCTGCACATAGGACATTGAGCAAAAAGCTCCGGTATCAGGAAACTGATTAAAAGAAATACAAAAAGTACTAAACTGGCTTTTCTCACGCAACAAATTTACATGGATTTTGAGTAATTACATGCATGATTTTAGCATCAAATAAAGTATAGGACCGGTGATGGCAATGTACAGCCAAAGAGGGAAAGCCCACCTGGCCATGGAACGATGTAATGCAATCTGACCTGTATAAGCTCTGATAAATGTAAATAAAACAATAGGAAGGATGATGGCTGCTAAAACAATGTGAGATATCAATAATAGAAAATAAACAGGTCGTATATTACCTTGATGGCAATATGGAGTTTCCGGTGTGGTAATATGATATACTATATAGGATACAAGGAACACTACGGACATGCACATATTGATGATCATAACCCGCTTATGCCACAAAATATTTTTTTGTTTTATAAGATAATAGGCAATCAACAGACCAATAGCTGTAAAGGCATTAACCGAAGAATGGAAAGTGGCCAGCCATCTAAAATCGACCGAAGTTTCAATATGTATTCTGCGTAGGGATGCAATAACCAAAAGGACGATTAAAGATATAATCAAGGCTACCCTATTTAATTTTTTTGCTAATTGAGGTTGATAGGATGGAATGGGATTCATCGTTTTATTTAATTATGGATGGTAAGTTGATCATGCAATATTCGCTGATTATATTGTTGGATAATTGCTTGTTGGAAAAGAAGCGTATTTTTTAAGATCGGAATTGAATCAATCTTATTGTCTTCTGTTGGATTCCAGGACTTTTTAGTATCAAAACACATCTTGATTTCTTTGCCATTAAACGTGCTAAGAAATTGAGAGGAATCTATAACCTGATATTCTTCATTAAGATAATTCAAGGCAAATCGATTACTGGTAGGATCAAATATACTATTTCCAAAAGCCACAAATGGTTGATCAAAGTGAAGATAATCGAGTACACTGGGTAAGATGTCGGTTTGTTGCGTAACCGGCTCATAGGTCTTATGTGTATTATCCGATGGGTCAAAATAAATAATAGGAATGGCAAATGCTCCTACGGGGCTATTATATTTATCAGACCAGGCTACTGTACTGTGATCAGCTGTAATCACAAAAAGTGTATTAATGTACCATGGTTGTGATCTCGCATAATTAAAAAATTGCTGCAGAGCATAATCAGTATATCCGACGCATTGATGGACTTCCAGTTTACCCTTGTCAAAACGATCTTTATATTTTGCAGGTAGAATAAAGGGGTGATGAGATGATACTGAAAAACAAACACCTAAAAAGGGTTGTTGGAAAGTAGTCAAGTTTTTACCAAAAAACTGAAAAAATTCTTCGTCCCAGATTCCCCAGATCCCATCATAATCCTTATCGTTATGATATTCCTCCTTTCCATAATAAGCATCAAATCCGGATATACCTGAAAATGCCTGAAAACCCATAGACCCATTGGGTGCACCATGGAAAAATGCAGAATAATAACCTTTAGATTTTAATAGAGATGCTAACGAATTAACTTTATTTAAACTATTGTGTGACAATACATAAGGCAATACCAATGAAGGTAAAGATGCAAGTATAGATGGCATTGCTTCTATAGACTTCCTGCCATTGGCGAATGCATTTATACATACTGTACTATGTTGCATCAGGCTGTCCAGAAATGGAGTATATCCCCGGTAATGGCCCCCTTCCAGATCCTGATTCAGATATCCGGAATGTTCACGTGAAAAACTTTCCAAAATGAGAATGACTACGTTTTTGTTCTGACCGGATGAAATTGGGTTTGTTGGGAAATTATATTGATGGACCGGATTAAAAATTGATTCAGCTTTTGCTTCACTCATATATTTTACATCCGGATACGCTTTTTTATCAATAGTGCGAATAATACTGAACGGAGTATTTAAAACAATAGGCATCCTTGAAGGATTAGTAACATATTTTCCTGCATTGCTCAGTGTAATGGGTCTGGTTGAATGAAGAAAGCCACCCCGCATACCTGCAATAGCTAGTCCTGTACAGATTCCAATTGAAAAAAATTGGGCAACAAAAAATGAATAATTACTGAGTTGTTCATTGATGTAAAAAGGTAATTTTCGATAAATCCAGATCAATAACCAGGTACATACGACTAACCAAATCACAATAGTCCAGTGAACAAAAAGAAAATCAATTAAGATTAAACCAAGATTGGACTCCCCTACCCAATGACTAAAATCAGCTGTTATTCTTTTAAGGTTAAATTCGAAATAATAAAAATCAATTACATTCAACAGAATACAAAATAAATTGACAGCAATGAATCCAATGTCCAGGATCTTTCGATAAACTTTATTTTTAAGCAACGGCTTGTAAGGAACCAACCAAAGAATAACAAATAAGATATTAGTATAAGCAATAGCTGAAGTATCAAACAACAATCCGCCAGTTAATATATTTTTCCATTCAAGGATGGAGAGTCTACCAAAACTTTTATAATTAATAACATAAAATAAAACTCTGCATAAAAGATACATGAGATAGATAATACTCAGTCGCAAAAAGACTGATCCAAGTACATTTCGGTAAAATTTATTGTAAGACATTACATCCAATCTGGGCCACTATTTTTTAGTGACCAACAGGGCAATATGCTCTATTATTTTAGTACGATCAGAAGCCTGTGATAGGTCGTATGAATGCAGAATCTGAAATTGTTTATCAGTCAATGTCACGTCACAGTTCTCCATTAAACCCGTCTGGGGTTCGTACGCATCTATCATTTGAAGTATACCAGACGATTTTAGTCCTTCAGATTTATTCCATCGAAGTTGGGAATGATATACAGAGTCTCCTACAAACAAGAATCCAACATTCTCATCTTTGAATTGTTCGACCAATGGTTTTAATATGCTGGAGTCTTTACAATTTTTTGTAAGGACATAAAGTTTAAATGCCGGTTTGATCAGGTGTTTTAATGAATCAGGAATACTTCCTTTGACCTGTAGTTCCGCCATGGCCATTTTTCGAAATGCAGCACCTTGAAATGAGTAATATAAAGAAACCAGCGGAAGAGCTATTAAAACGAAAAGGCTTAGAATTAACGTAATTAATTTTTTACTCAATGGGATGAATATTAGTGAACATCATCTATTTCAAGTGGTTTTTCCACTTTTCGATCACCTTGTGGCTGGATTGAAGCTTTGACTTCCACTTTATTTTTAGTATTGACATAATTGCGGTAATTGTACCATTTATTGCCTTCATTAAAAAAGGCAATCATGGCCCAAATCAACAATGTCATCGGCAAAAGAACGGCCATAGCCAACCCTTTTACTTCATATTTCATATGCATAAACTCGTAAATGATAAAGTATGCTTTATATAAGCTAAGACTGATCATCAACGGATACATAATATATTTAGGCAAATGGAAGCCATTGATGATATGCCCGTTGCCTATCAATGCAATAAATACTTCTATTAGAGTAATCACGGCTAGTAATCTCAATCCTTTGAAAACTACTTTTTTACTTTCATCATACGATAAATGACCTGACATATTCTTAATTCTTTATTTGATAATTTAATAAATAACGGATTATAACAGATAAAATACAAGAAAAACAAACACCCAAACTAAATCCACAAAATGCCAATACAATCCGATTTTCTCCACCATTTCATAACCGTTTTTACGGGCGGCATATACTCCACTGGCAGCATTAACTGCAATGATAGCCAAAAACACCACTCCTGAGAATACGTGGAATCCATGAAAACCTGTGATAAAAAAGAATAGTGCACCAAAGGCTTTTGGACCAAAAGATGCTTGTTTCACCAATCCTTTTTCCGGGCCATCTGTGACTTTATATTGTTTCAAACCCCATTCAGTACCATGCTTGTGAATCAAATAGGACTCCCCTTTGTTGAAGGATATTTCTTTTCCGTTTTCAGTGGCTACTGTTCCATCTTCGTTAAGGTAGACTCCACTATCCATGTGTCGGCTGAACGGGTTTCTAGTTAAACGTACATTTTCCTTTTTGATCAACGTAGTCCATTCCCATGCCTGGCTACCCAGGAATGTCAATCCACCCAGGATAGTTAGTATCATCCAAAATACAACTCCTTTACGGTTTTCCCTGTGACCTTCCTGTACAGCGCGCACCATCGTCACCGAACTAATGATCAAAACAAAAGTCATAAAGGTTACAAAAATCAACGGGGCTTTGCCTGAATAAAGGGGTATCGATTCAAATACATGATCCGGCAGCGGCCAGGTAGGCATACTGAATCGCAATGCACCATAAGCGATCAAAAATCCAGAAAACGTAAATGCATCAGAGACAAGGAAATACCACATCATAAGTTTGCCATAACTGGCTTTAAATGGCTCCTTACCTCCTCCCCATAAATTACCACCTTCTTCGTGATGGTCTGTATGTGCATGCTGTGTCATTGTCTCAGTACTCATCGATATTATATTATTGTTGAATGATCATAAATGATAATAAGTATATCCATAAAATATCTACAAAATGCCAATACTGGCATACTAATTCAAAACGATGTCTCCTTCTCTCAGTTACTTTAAAAGGTAATCCATATGCATGAATGATGGCCGTCGTCAATGCCGCCAGACCTCCTAATACATGGAGAACGTGCAATCCGGAAAGAACGTAAAAGAATGATCCTGATGGATTTCCTTTTATCTCAATGCCATATCGGGTTAACGTCAGCCAGCCTTTGTATTGAAGTATGGTGAATAGAAATCCGAGAATAAGGGTACATACCAAATACAGTTTATACTCTCTTTCATTCCCTTTTTTGAAATTACTAAATGATTTGCTCAGTGTAAGGCTTGATATAAGGAGTACTATAGTGCTCGCAAAAAAGATACTTGGAATCTGATATTCAAGCCAATTTCCTGCTCCTCGTCGGACTACATATGCACTAGTCAGTGAAGCAAACATCATGGCTATGCTCGCCAAAGCTGCCCACAGAGCAAACTTTTGGGGATGCATTCCGAATCTATTTGCTTGTCGTGCTCCCATCATATCCATTTATCTATTAATAATATGATTTGAATGACCGGTAAATAAATCAATGAAGCAAAGAGCAATTTACGAGCATGAATATGATCATTGTATTTAAATAAACCCCACGCAGCATATGCAAATCCGAATGCAGCCAGGCAAAGTCCTGCAATAGCTCCGGAACTTACTTTAGGGTAGAATACAAATAATAAACTGATTGGAACTAAAAACAACGCATAGATCAAACTATACATGCCTATACTATGATCACGTTCCTGGGTGGGTAAAGGCATTATATTAAAACCAGCTTTTTTATATTCATCAAATCCTAACCATCCAATTGACCAAAAATGAGGAAACTGCCAAAAAAACTGAAGACCGAATAACGTAAGCGACAATATAGAAAGTTTCCCCTCTAAAGCTATGCAACCAATCACAGCGGGTAAAGCACCTGGAATAGCACCTACTGCAACAGATAGTGGAGTAATGCGCTTTAATGGAGTATATATGAATGCATACAAAATCAAAGAAGCAGCACCTAATAATGCTGTGAGCTGGTTAAATAACGCAAGAAAAAAAATACCTCCTATTCCCATCAATCCGGCCCATATAATAGCTTCTGTTACTTCCATTCTGCCTGCAGGTAATGGCCTGTTTTTAGTACGGGTCATCAATCCATCATATTCCCGTTCAAGGATTTGATTTAATGTATTTGCAGCTCCTGTAATGAAAAAACCACCACACACTAAATAAAGAATATTCTTAAAATATATTTGACCTGAAGAAGCTAATAAATACCCGACAACCGAACTAAATACCACAAAAAAAGTCAAATTGAATTTAACCAATTGTTTTAAATCGGAGACTTTAGCCACTAATGCTCTAAAACTCCAAATGGAATAACTCTCGGTGAATTTTAATTGATCTGACATTGAACCTCTTCAGTTTTTGAATTAATGTGACTCATCTTTTTCTTCAGGACCCATCGGCACGTATTGCGGGATAAATTCTCTTTCATCTTTATTATAATCATACGGCCAACGGTGTACCGTAGGAATATTTCCAACCCAATTTCCATGTCCAGGTACGATGGTCTCAGTTGTCCACTCCAATGTGTTTGCCTGATAAGGGTTCCTATTGGTAACTTTTTTTCCTTTCCATATACTGTAAAAGAAATTTATAATAAATACGATCTGACATGCGAAAACTACAAATGCAGAAATCGTCATGAACTTGTTAATCGTTGAAAAATGTCCGAATGCCTGGAAAGTATCAAATCGATAATATCGTCTCGGTACGCCAGCCATCCCAATATAATGCATGGGCCAGAAAATTGAATATGCTCCAATGATGGTTCCCCAGAAATGTAATTTTCCCAGAGTATCATTCATAAATCTTCCAAACATCTTGGGAAACCAGTTGTAAACTCCGGCAAACATTCCAAACATGGCAGCTACCCCCATCACTATATGAAAGTGCGCAACCACAAAGTAGGTATCGTGTTGTTGAACATCAATGGCCGAATTTCCTAGGAATATCCCGGTCAAACCACCTGAGATAAACATACTTACAAACCCGATTCCAAATAATGCCTGTGTATTAAGCCGGATATTACCTCCATACAAGGTGGTCATCCAGTTAAATACTTTTACCGCAGAGGGTACGGCTATAATTAAGGTAAATATGACGAAGAAGTTCGAAATGAATGGATTTACACCAGACATAAACATATGGTGAGCCCAGACTATAAATGAAAGAAATCCGATAGCAAGAATTGAATACACCATAAACCTATAACCGAAAATAGGTCGCCGGCTGTGTACAGATAATACTTCGGATACTATACCCATGGCAGGTAAAATAATAATGTAAACTTCAGGGTGACCTAAAAACCAAAATAAATGCTGATATAAGATCGGGCTACCTCCTGCAAAGTCCAAAGCTTTGCCTCCAATAAAAATCTCACTTAAATAAAAACTTGTACCAAATCCCCTGTCAAAAAACATTAATAAAAACCCGGAGACTAATACGGGAAATGACAGGATACCTAAAATAGCAGTAACTAAAAATGCCCAAATAGTCATCGGCAATTTCCACATGGTCATGCCTTTTGTACGAAGATTGAGGATGGTAGTTACATAATTGATACCCCCTAATAAAACGGAGACCACAAATAAAGTAAGGCTGACTAACCACATGGTCATACCGGTACCAGACCCATCAGAAGCCTGTGGAAGTCCTGACAGGGGTGGATATGCTGTCCAACCGCCTGAAAAAGGCCCTGTACTCAAAAATAATGAAAACATCATGACTACTGAAGACATGAAGAAAAACCAATATGACAACATATTTAAGAAAGGTGATGCCATGTCCCTCGCACCAACCTGAAGTGGAATCAACAGATTACTAAATGTACCACTCAAACCTGCTGTCAATACAAAGAAAACTATTATAGTACCATGCATCGTCACCATAGCATAATAAAACTCAGGTGTAATGCTACCTGTTCCGGCTTCGCTTACTGTAATCCATTTGCCAAGAATAGGTTTGAGCCATGCATAATTTTCCTCAGGGAAACCCAATTGCAATCTGAATACTAATGACATCAATCCGCCGATCACAGCCCAAATAATTCCCGTTATGAGGAACTGTCTGGCAATGATCTTATGATCCATGCTAAAAATATATTTGCTAAAAAAGCCTGATTGAAATTTGTCACCTTCATGATGTTCATGAAAGTGGTCGTCAAACCCAGTCTCTCTTATGAGTTTGTCTACATCAGGTAATTGTTGAATTTTTTCTTGTACTTCTGCCATGGTGGATGAAGTTTATATTGTTTATTTTGATAAAATTTTTAATTCAGTTCTGCGGTTATTTGTTCTACCGGCGTCCGTATCATTCGTATCCAGTGGTTTGGTTTGTCCATAACCAATAGTTTTTAATCTTGAAGCATCTATGCCCCGATTGATCAGATAATCTTTTACAGATGCAGCTCTTTTATTTGAAAGCTCCAGATTAGCCTTGGCTTCACCTACATTGTCAGTATGACCGGCTAATTCAATGCTCATTTTGCTGTTGCTCACCATGAGTTCAATTAAATTATCCAGTTCGTATTTAGAATCCGGAGTCAGTTTATCGTTGCCAGATTCAAAATGAAGATGATTTAATATGATGCTGTGTTTACCGATAAGACTGTCAGCTTTTGTAATCTTAGCCACTTCATTAAAGAAATCAGTTCTTCTTTGTTTGACTTCAACATCCAATACTTGTCCTTTGAAAGGATCTTCGTCTGTGTTTCGTATAGTAGTAAGATAGGTTGATTTTTGATTTGCAGTCCAGGTAGCGTATTCTTGTTCTGAAACTATTTTGACTAACCTCCTCATTGAATAATGTCCTTTACCGCAAAGTTCGGCGCAGGCTAATTCAAAGTTAAAGGCTTTCCACAAGGGTTCGCTTTTGGGATCAGTCGGATCTGAAGGTTGCTGGTATTCTTTATATTTTCGAAGTTCATCCTTATAATCTTCTGTAGTCTTTGTAGGTGTGAAAACAAAATAAGTTGGCAATCCGGGTACGGCATCCATTTTAACTCTGAAGTGAGGTAAATAAAAATTATGAAGTACGTCTTTGGAAGTAATCCGAACCCTGACTTTTCTGTTAACTGGCAACCAAATTTCATCGGCATTAAAATCATCCAGGTTCTTAACATCAGTCCAATCTTGCCCAAGGGCATTGGTGGGAGAAATCTTTTTATAATTTTTTGTTCCTATCTGTCCATCGGGGCCGCCATAACGGATATTCCATGCAAACTGGAAGGCAGTGGCTTCAATCTCAATAGCATTATCCTCGGGTTTTACGTCAGCCATGATGTCATTCCAGGCTATAAGACCTCTGGCGACAAGAATCACTAATACGATCGAAGGTACTATAGACCAAATCAATTCAAGCTTCGTACTACCGGGAAAATAAATGGCTTTTTTCCCTTTTTGACTACGATATTTGAAAGCATACCAAAACAAAAGAATCTGGGTAATAAAAAAGACGATGCCACAAAATAAAGTAGTGATATTAAACATACTATCTATACTTTTTCCATGAATGGAAGCGGATTCATGTGGCCCGAAACCAAGCATCCAGTTTTTATAATAATAAGCAGAAGCAACACAAAATACCAGGAAACCAATTACAAAGATCACAAGTAATCTTCCTGTAATATCGTAATTCTGAAAATTAACAGCTTCTTCGCCCATGATTTTGGAGCGGAGTTCGCTTAGTTTCCCAATCTGCACTATGACGATAGCCAGGATTGCAAGGATTCCAAGAATGATGATTGCGGCCATATTATTTTAATTATTACTAATTTTTATTTTATTGTACATGATGATGTAAGCTCTCTGCATAGTAAGGGTCTTTCTTAGGTTGTAGGGAAGCTTTACCTATTTCATTAAAAACAAAGAGTAAAAATCCAGCTAAAAAGCCAAGCAAAACCCCGATATCCAATAAACCTGGCAATGTAAAACCGGCAACAAAAGCTGACTCAGTTTCATGCGTCTCTTCGGCATGACCCTCTTCACCCCCTATGCCTTCTTTCATTTCATGCGATGCCATAGATCCTTCTGTTTTTACAGTGTCTTTCTCGGCTTTGGATATATTTTCTTTAGTTGTTTCTGTCCCGTGCATGGTGGTGACTTCACCTTCAGTTGAATCCTTTATGATAGGCAGGCTTTCATGAGCCACTTCTAAAGATTTGGTTTCAAGAGGTTTTATTTGACCTACTTCCGTTCTATGCTCTATAAGTTCATGTGCGGTATGTAAAGTACCGGGTTTGATCATTTGAAAAAAGTCTATCCAGTGACCAAAAAAGACCAGTGCCGCAACAAGCATTAATGTCCCCACTTTCCGTTTAGTGTCATTGCGCATAAGAATTAAAAAAGGAAGTAAAAAATTAAGTATCAGATTGGCATAATATAATACTTTGTAGTGGTCGAATCTCTCTCTGAAATACGTAGTCTCTTCACCAATATTACTATACCAGATCAGCATATACTGAGAGAACCAGAGATACATCCAAAAAATGCTGAAGGCAAAAGTAAATTTTGCAATATCATGAAGGTGCTCCGTAGATACTTCAGCGAGATAACCCCTGGATTTCATGTATAGTATGATTCCAATAGTAAGGACCAGCATGGATACGAAAAGCGATGCAGAACTATACCATGCAAACATGGTACTGTACCAATGAGCATCCAATGACATTACCCAAAGCCAGATACAAGCAGCACTCATAAATCCAATTAGCGGTAAGGCCATAGAAGAATATTTTCTTAACTGGATATGGTGAGTAAAAGCTGACGTACCATTTACATCTTCATCCAGTGAAATGGCTCTTATCTTTTTTGCTAAAAAGATCCAGGTTCCCATTGCAAGGATACTAAACCCGGTATAAAAATTCTTACTAAGAAATCCAGATTTGCCTATAATCACTTTGTCAGTCGTTCTCAATGTGGCATCATTCCAGTGATATAGATGATGATATCCCAGGTACAAACCTCCTGCTATAATAAGCATAAGGATAAGACCGACTACCAAAAACTGAGCGTACGCTTCCCAAATTCTTTTAAAAGTAACAATCCATCCGCCTAATGCGACAATATTCGCAGCATAGAAAAACAGGGAAAAAATAGCAATCCCGGTAAAGAACACTGAATTATGCAGAATATCAGTCCAGAAACGCGTATGAAATTGATCATCATGGAAAAAGATCCAAATTAGACATAGTAAGCCAAGCCCTATCGTCGATAAAAGAAAGGTCCGTGCAGAACCACTCAATTCAAAACGTTGTGGTGAGGATATCGTCGAGGATGGTGAATGATGTAAATCTGACATAACTTTTGATTATAAAATCAATGTTTGGGTTTAGTTTCTTTATGAATAGATGGAATAATCATCTTCTTTTCCATCGGGTGAATACTATTTTCGTCCACATCATTTTCCTGAGAGGCCATTTTAGCTTCAGGAATATCAATTGAAGAAAATGTATTTTCATTTTTATCGTATTTCAATTTTTTAGCTTTTGCCTGTAATGACCTGATGTAATGAATCACCTGATACCTTTCTTCATACGATAATTTGTCTGCATAACTGCCCATCATATTTTTACCATACATGATCGCATGATAGTATCTTCCATTGGAAGAAGTATAAAATACATCTTGTTGAAAATTAGCCGGAGCCACCGGGTATTTACCACCATCCCGCGCAAGATATCCCAAGCCATCTCCATTAATACCATGACAGATAGCACAAGTAATATCGAAGAGCTTTTTACCTCGGGCAAGCCCTTTCTCTGTAATAGGATAAGGATTGCGAATATTTTCCAAAGAAGCTCTGGTCCTTTCTTCTTCCGTATCACCATAGTAATACGGTACTGATCCATTGGTGGTTGGAGCTCCTACGTCTTTAGCCATTGGACTACCTGCAAAGCCACGCGCTATAGTTCCTTTAACCGGTAATCTAGGCAATGCAAATTGTTTATATTCCAGTTCAGTACCCCACCGATTGTAATAGTAATAATCATAATAATTAGCTTCATAACCTATATTATGTACCATATCAGGCATGAATTCATGACCTGTCTTATTACCTCCAGCCGGAGAACATGCGAAGACACACATCCCGAGGGTGCAGATAATAAATGAATGAATGATATATTTCCTGATCATAGATTACATTACTTTAGAATTTACCTCGGCGGCACCCGTAGATTTAAAGAAGTCATTTACTTTGGCTACATCAGCATCCGATTTATTAAAAGCGATACAGAATTTATCATCTGTAATTCTTTCATCCAATACTTTATTGATGATACCAGGGCCTAAACCACAAATGATATAAAAGGTGATGGTCATCCCCCAGGCAGCAAATAAAACAGTCAACTCGAAGGTAATTGGAATAAATGCCGGTACAGACCAATAGGGTTTGCCTCCGAAAATGATAGGCCAATCTTTAGTGAAAATCCAGGTCATTCCCAGGAAAGCCGTAAGCGTTCCTAATAATCCATATACAAACCCTCCCTGATGTAATCTGGATTCCGTAAGATGTAATACTTTATCCAATCCATGAACAGGAAACGGAGTAAATACATCCATAATCTGAAGGTGTTTGGCATTAGCTTCGTGAATAGCATGAAGCAAATCTTCTTCATCGTTATACAGCCCGTATATTACTTCTTTATGATGAGACATACTTTCCTTTTTTTTTATTAATCAATGGTGAGCGGTTTCATGTTCTTCTTCGTGGGATGGCATGTGCAAGGCAGCTTCTTTTGCATGAGCATTATTTTTATCCACATACTGATCACCAGCTGCTTTCAGTATATGTTTGATTTCAGCAATAGCGACAACCGGTGCAATTCTTACGAAGATTAAATACATGGTAAAAAATATTCCAAGAGTACCGACAAAAATTCCAATTTCAACCCAACTCGGAGAATAAAGGCTCCAACTGGAAGGCAAATAATCTCTGGCTAACGTAGTTGCGATGATTACAAATCGCTCAAACCACATCCCTATGTTGACAAAGATTGAAAGCAAAAAAGTCCAGTAGATACTTCTTCTGAATTTTTTAACCCAGAAGATTTGAGGGGACAATACATTACAAGCCATCATTCCGAAATAAGCCCACCAATAGGGTCCTAATGCCCTGTTGAAAAAAGCAAATTGTTCATATACATATCCTGAATACCAGGCGATAAAAAGTTCCGTAAGATATGCCACTCCTACAATCGTACCTGTGAGCAAAATGACTTTATTCATTGATTCGATATGTTCGAGGGTGATGTACTCTTCAAGTTTTAAAACTTTTCGGGTCATCAACATCAAAGTCTGAACCATTGCAAATCCTGAAAATATTGCCCCCGCAACGAAATAAGGAGGGAAGATAGTAGTATGCCAACCCGGAATAACTGAGGTAGCAAAGTCAAAACTTACTATCGTATGTACTGACAATACCAATGGAGTAGATATACCAGCTAATACTAAACATAAGGCTTCCCATCGCTGCCAATGTTTAGCAGATCCAGTCCAGCCAAATGATAATAAATTATATAATTTTTTTCGCCAACCTCTTGCTCTGTCCCGAACTGTTGCAAAATCAGGAACCAAACCTGTATACCAGAATAATAATGAAACAGAAAAGTAGGTAGAAATTGCAAAGAGATCCCATAATAAAGGTGAATTAAAATTAGGCCATACCGGACCTCTCGTATTTGGATATGGGAAAAAGAAATAAACTACCCATTGCCTTCCAACATGTATAACCGGAAATAATGCTGCACAGATTACGGCAAATATCGTCATTGCTTCAGCTGCGCGGTTAACTCCTGTACGCCATTTCTGTCTGAACAATAATAGTATGGCTGATATTAATGTACCTGCATGTCCTATTCCGATCCACCATACGAAATTGGTGATGTCCCATCCCCATCCAACAGTTCTATTTAGATTCCAGGTTCCTATTCCAATCCAGATTGTCCAGATGATACAAAATATACCAAAGGACATCGCTGCGCCGGCAACAATGAAAGCAATCGTCCATGCTAAGGATGGAGCTCTTTCGGTTGCAGCACAGAGGTCTTCTGTAATCTGGTGGTAAGTTTTGCTTCCGCGTACTAATGGTTCCCGAATCGGAGATACTATAGCGCTCATATATTTATCGTTAAATCACTTTAAATTAAATTAATTAAACCTCAATGCTTTCATCCCTGTTTATGATTCTTGATCTGTAGGATACGGCAGGTCTTGTATTTACCTCTTCCAATACTTTATAGGTAAGCGGATGTGCTTCTTCCTTAAATACTTTTGAACTCTCACTATTAATGTTTCCAAATGTAATGGCTCCGGTAGGACAAGCAGACTGACAAGCCGTTTTTACATCGGAGTCTACTAACATTCTATCTTCTTTCTTTGCATTCAGTTTACCTTCCTGTATACGTTGTGTGCAGAATGAACATTTTTCAATTACACCTCTTGCACGTACTGTTACATCTGGATTTAAAACCATCCTTGTAAGATTGTCTGTCATGAATGGTGATTCTTCACCTGGCACCAAAGCAGGTTCATTGATTGGGAAAAGATCCGCTTTTTGATAATCCAACCAATTAAACCGACGCACTTTGTAAGGGCAGTTATTTGCACAATACCGGGTTCCAACACATCTGTTGTAAACCATCTGGTTAATCCCTTCGCTGTTATGGTTTGTCGCATTTACAGGGCACACATTTTCACAAGGAGCATTATGGCAATGTTGGCACATCAATGGTTGAAAAACTACATTTGGATTGTGCGCATCTCCATAATAATATCTATCTACCCGCAGCCAGGTCATTTCATGATGCCTGCTGACCTCTTTTTTTCCAACTACAGGAACATTATTTTCTGCCATACAGGCAACGGCACAAGCACCACATCCAATACAGGCATTGAGATCGATATTCATATGCCATGACAGGCCTTTACCAAAAAATTCAGCATGGTCAGGGTATAAAGTTTCTTCGTTCAAACGTTGAAACTCGGTCCTTTCTTTTTTAAGGTCGGTTGCAAAAGCATCCAGTTCGGATAGATTGGATTTCCGAATAACAGATCGATCTACTAAAGAACCTTGAAATCCTTGTTTTGCAAGTCCGAAATAGGTGAAGAAAACGGTAGCAGCTTCATCGGCATTGATTTTTTTACCAGTCTTTTTATCAATATCCTCGACACCCATCGTATGATGATATTGTACGCAGGCTATTCTTTCATTACTGGAAAGTTTAGCAGGTGCAGATGTTACGGTATTATAATATTGTATCAAGCCATCTACTATCTGGCAATGAGTAAAAGTATTAGCACCCAGGTTTTTTCCTACTGGACCTGAAACGGTTCGTCCATATCCTAAGCCAATAGACAATGTCCCAGGCATTTGCCCAAATTGCTGAATAGATTCTGATTCTAACGAACCCTTACCTATTCCTAATTTTACATAATCTCCATTTTCAAGTTCGTATGCACCAATGAATTTATTGACACCATCAAATGCAACCGGAACCGCTAAATAGTTACCCCAAACACATCTTGTGACAGGGTCTGCCATTTCCTGAAGCCATGGATTGTTAGCATGTTGACCGGCACCGATATTGATCGTTTCATAAAAATCTATTTCTTCACCTGTAGTTGATGGTTGACTTATTTTTAATCCACTGACATTAATATCGGCAGTAGTGTTTGCACTCACTGGTGTACCTGTATAGGTGAATACTCCATCATGCAAGGCTTTATCCCAGGTAGAACTACCAAGAAAGTTTTGTTGCCATGCAGATTTTAAATAATCATAATAAGGCGAGTCAGATTTCCAGTTTACAGTTTCGCTTCCAGCCCACTTTAAAAGGCTTAGCTCAGCTTGCCGTGTATTAAATAAGGGGGCAATCGTTGGTTGAACTAAACTCAATATTCCCCGTTTTGGCTCTGCATCTCCCCATGACTCAAGGATATGATGTTTAGGTGCAATGACATCGCATAATTCAGCTGTTTCATTTAAAGAGCCAACAAATGAAATTTTTGTTTTTACTTTTTGAAAAGCAGACTTGAATTTTTCAGATTCCGGGTAATCATAAGCGGGATTTGCCTGATCCAGAACTATAACAGCATCTGCATTGCCAGCTGCCATGTCAGTAATCATTTTATCAAGATCTTTCTCATTGCCTTGTCGTTGATAACTTGGAGTAGTTAAGTCAATGGTAGTTCCATAGCTACCTAATAGCTCATTGATTTTATTGATGAGTATCTGTTCATCTTTATTATTTGAAGAAGACACTACCAATGACGCTCCTTTATTGCTAACCAACTCTGAAGCAACTTTTGCTAAAGTTGTAGCAGCTTTTTCATTTAAGGGAGGACTGATTACAGGAGTACCACCTGATTTAGCAGAAACTGCATTATACAAAAAAGCTATTGCTGCTCCTTGTTCGGATGGTTTAACCAAAACTCTGTGATCAGCATTTGAACCTGTCAGAGACATATGACTCTCTACCTGAAAATGTCTTGACATTTTAGCTCCCGGAATTTCATTGATTTTTCTACCGGAAATATATTGTCTTGCATATTCAACCGGAGATATCCAGGTACCTAAAAAGTCAGCATTAAAACTTACAATAGTCCTGGCCTTATCAAAATGATAGGAAGGAATTGTTTTTTGACCGTAGGTCTGTTCATTGGCTAATAGAATCGCAGCACTTGAAACAGGATCATAGGTTATTACTTCTGTATTTGGGAATTTGGTTATAAACTCCCGAATTGATTTTTTAGTAGTAGGTGAAAGTATAGTATTGGAAAGGATTTTAATTTTAGAAGATACCGTAAGCGCTTTTTCTATTTTATCATCCACTACATCCCACGATGCGGATTCCCATTTATTATCAGTCTTTACCATTGGTCCCTGAATACGATGCGTATCATATAGAGAAAGTACCAACGCCTGAGCCCTTGCAGATGTACCACCCTGGCTAACTGGAGAAAGTGCATTTCCTTCTACCTTAATTGGCCTACCCTCACGGGTTTTTACCAGAATACTGCAATAATCTCCTCCGTCAATATAAGATGAAGCATAATAGTTGGCAATACCAGGGACAATGGCATCTGGTTTAAATACATACGGTAATGCTTTCCTCACAGGTGTTTTACATCCTGCAGCAATAGTGGCTGCACCTAATCCGAAACCCATGTATTTCAAAAAATCTCTTCGATTAGCATGGTATTCTGTTGACTCCTCCTGAGAAGATTGGTCTACTTCGTCAGGTCTTATCCGGGACTGTTCATCAGCACTTTTGATGAAATCCAACTCCTGATTTAAATCTTTATTCCCGATCCAGACGCCTTCAAGTTTATCTCTCATACTGATATAAATTCAAAATGATAATTACTTTTTTTAATTCCAACAGGTGTAAATTAATAGTGACATTTTTGACATTCCAACCCTCCGATATCTTCCACGGTCACTTTCGATTTTGTGCCGTCTTTTAATGCTTTATGATATTGTTCAAACTGCTTCAAATAATATTCATTCGAACTAAAACTTTTCACTTCCGTTTCTCTGTGACAGTTTACACACCATCCCATGGATAAGGTTGAATATTGCCTGACTACATCCATGGACTCTACTTTGCCATGGCATTGTTGACATGCAACTCCACCTACTTCGACATGTTGAGAGTGGTTAAAATATACATGATCAGGCAAATTGTGTATTCTTATCCATTCCACACCACCCTGAATTTTAGGTTTAGTAGGGCTTGTAAGACTATTCTTTATACCGTCCCACTGATCATTCATTTGACGCTCACCTTCCCGATCAATGGTTTTTAAATTATTATCCTTTAAATAACTGTCCCCAATCCATTTCTTAAATATTCCTTCAATTTCCTTTTCTTCCAGTTTATCATAGTTGGGAATATACTGCCCATTGTTTGGATTGAATCCTACCGAAGCAAAGATTTTAGAAATTTCAGCTGTACCATCCAGAGATCCGCTGGTAATTGCCTTATGACAATTCATACATGTGTTCATGGCAGGGATCACCGCGTGCTTACTTCTTCTTGCGCCGTCGTGACAAAACTGACAATCAATTTTATTGAGTCCGGCATGAGTAGCGTGAGAGAATTTGATTGGTTGATCCGGTTGATAATTTTGTTGTCTTCCGAAAGCGATTCCGTTTTTTACAGTTGTATATCCAGCTAATACTACCCCCAGGATGATCAATGCAGATATCATTCCCTTACTTGTCAGAATTTCCCAAAAGCTTTTTGATTCATCAAATGCCTCACCCGTTTGCAATTTGTCCAGTTTATTCATACCAGAAATCAGCTGGCCAAGTACCACAGCCAGCAAAATCAGCGTACCTAATAATACATACCACACCCAGTTTAATCCCTGAGGCTTTATTTCTTTGGCAATGCCTACTTCTGGACCACCGATAGGTTTATTAAGAGTCCCGGAAGCAGTACCTATAATATAGGCTTTAACACTTTCAATCTGAGGGTCCGTAAGATTGGGAAAAGAGGTCATTACAGTAGGTCCCCATTCTTTCCAAAGTTCTGTAGCTCTCGGATGAGCTTTAGATACAAGGAGTTGTGAATTTCGGATCCACGAACTCAAATCTTCCGATGGAAATGCTGCCCAACGGTCCTGAAAACCACTTAATGCAGGGCCAGTGGCCTTAGTTTTCATGTCCTTTGCATGACAAACCGCACAGTTATTATTAAATAAAACTTTACCCTCATCAGGATTACCTTGAGAAAAAATCAAGGTGGAGAGATTTAGCATTGAAAAAACTAACAAGCAGCTAAATCTGAATATTTTATATATCATGAAAACTTATATTAAAATATTATGCATTCTTTAATCTGAATAGCGAGGCAAAAATAGAAAACAGACAATCATTTAAGATTTATATTTTAACCTTTTTTCTATTTAGATGTTGTCTAAATAACTCAAAATGGCAGGATTGATGATGTTGATTGCTCTGAAAAATCTATTACTTAATTCATTCATTGGATTCTATAAATATTATAAATTTTGAGATAAATCAATTGCTTTACACGTTCTATTGTATTAATATTCAATAAGATATAATATCACACAGCAACCGGTGCTTTTATTGGATCGTGAGGTTCATAATTAAGAATAGTAAAATCTTTAAATTCAAATGAAAAAATATCTGTGATCTTATCATTTATTTTTAAAACCGGTTGAGCTTTTGGGATCCTTGTTAATTGCAGTTTTGCCTGTTCTATATGATTTGAATATAAGTGAACATCTCCAAAACTGTGAATAAACTCACCTGCTTTAAGACCAGTTATGTGTGCCATCATTTCAGTCAATAAGGCATAAGAAGCAATATTAAATGGTACCCCTAGGAAAACATCTGCTGATCGTTGATAAAGCTGGCAGGATAATTTCCCATCTGCAACATAAAATTGAAATAAGCAGTGACAGGGACAAAGCGCCATTTTATCAAGTTCTGCTACATTCCATGCGCTCACAATAATCCGTCTTGAATCAGGATTGATAATTATGGCTTCTACAGCTTTTTTTATCTGATCGATAAAACCACCGTCATTCGTCGGCCAACTGCGCCATTGACGACCATATACAGGCCCCAAATCTCCATGCTCATCTGCCCATTCGTCCCAGATTTTTACCCCATGTTCATGAAGGTATTTTATATTAGTATCTCCCCTTAAAAACCAGAGTAATTCATAGATTATTGATTTTATATGAAGCTTTTTAGTGGTTAGAAGCGGAAATCCTTTGGACAAATCAAATCTCATCTGATAGCCGAATATGCTCCGGGTACCGGTGCCGGTTCTATCATTTTTGTCATTACCTTCATCAATGATTTTTTGAAGAAGATCCAAATAAATTTGCATGGTGCAAAATTAATTAAAATCAGTATTTAATTTACCTGAATAATGGTAAATGAGGGATTTAAATATTGAAAATTCATTGATATAAACCTAACCCAATGAGATTTATTCAGGATGCCTGATTTTTCAAAATTATAACTGTAACTTTTCGGCCTTTTATCAACTTATGTCAACACATAAAGAAATCAAACGGGTCACTACGCAGGTCTTATTGGAAATGAAGTCCAATAAAGAGAAGATCGCTATGCTAACTGCATATGATTTTTCCATGGCAAAGATCCTGGATGCGGCAGGTATAGAAATCCTGTTGGTTGGTGACTCAGCTTCTAATGTCATGGCAGGTCATGAAACTACATTGCCTATTACCCTGGATCAAATGATTTATCATGCAGCATCTGTGATCAGAGGGGTTAAAAGAGCCTTGGTGGTAGTAGATCTCCCTTTCGGATCGTACCAGGGAAATTCAAGATTAGCACTTGAAAGTTCTATTCGAATTATGAAAGAAGCGGGAGCTCATGCAGTGAAAATGGAAGGTGGTAAAGAAATAGAAGATAGTGTTAAAAGGATTTTATCTGCAGGTATACCCGTGATGGGACATCTGGGACTTACTCCACAATCCATCTATAAATTTGGAACTTATACTGTCCGAGCTAAGGAAGAACATGAAGCAGAAAAATTAAAGGAAGATGCAAAATTGTTAGAGTCTATTGGCTGTTTTGGATTGGTATTAGAAAAGATCCCGGCTTCATTAGCGAAGGTGGTAACAGAAAGTATTATCATACCGACTATTGGTATCGGTGCAGGTTTGTTCACTGATGGACAGGTGTTAGTTTCGCATGATATGTTAGGATTGAATAAAGACTTTTCCCCAAGGTTCCTCCGTCGATATGCTGATCTTTATGAAAATATTCATTCGGCCACACAACAATATATCAAGGATGTAAAATCTTCGTCTTTTCCTAATGAACAAGAACAATATTGATGGTGATGAAACGATTGATCATTCTCGTTCTGATTTTTGGGTTATTCGCTGCTGGGGTTGGGTATTATTATTACGATCAATTTTTCTCCCCGGTATTACATCTTACGCTGGATAATAGTGAGTTGAAAATAAAAACCGGGTCTACCCTTGAAGACGTACTTTTTCAGTTAAAACAAAATAAACAATTACGAAGAGAAAACGGCTTTAAATGGTTAGCCAAAAAGATGGGGTATACGGACAAAACCATAAAACCAGGACGTTATGTATTGACACCTGGTATGTCTAATATAGCTCTGGTAAGATTATTGAGAAGTGGAGATCAGAAACCTGTGAAAGTGGTGATTTATGAAGGGAGGACACCTGATGAGATTATCCGGAAAACAGATGGAGACATTGAATCGAATACTGAAGAATTATTGGATACTTTATATAGTGAACATTTTTTAAGATCCATCGGTAAGACTAAAGATAATGCCATGAGCATTTTTATTCCCAATACGTACGAAGTGTATTGGAATATATCTGCCCGAAATTTTCTTTTAAAAATGAAACAGGAAGCAGATAAATTCTGGAACAAGAATAACCGTAAACTCTTAGCCGAAAAAAAAGGACTTACTACAGACCAAATATATATTGTAGCCAGTATCGTCGAAAAGGAATCAAACAATACAGCCGAAAGACCGATTATTGCCGGAGTTTACCTCAATAGATTGCACCGTGGAATTTTCCTGCAGGCAGATCCAACCGTAGTGTTTGCTAAAAAAGCATTCACCTTACAACGTATTAAACGGGCTGACCTAACTTTCAAATCTCCTTATAATACATATCTAAATGCAGGCTTACCCCCGGGGCCAATTTCCATAGCATCGATAGAAAGTATTGATGCGGTATTGAATGCCCCAGAACATGATTATTTATTTTTCTGTGCCAAACCAGGCACTTCAGGGCAACATAATTTTGCTGCAACCTTATCTCAACATAACATGAATGCCCGCAAATTTCATGATTGGATGGATCAGCAGGAGGCGTTGAAACGGCTCTCTGATACTACCAATTTGATTAATTGATTCATTATTTATACTCAGCATTCATTCAAAAATAGTTTTATCGCGCTTTCTTTCTAATTAGATATTGATAAGATTATTAATTTTAATAAATATACTGTGTCGAATTAATGAGAATAAGCAAAAATAAAAATCTGTTATTCATAGTAATCCTTATAGCTGGTATTAGCCTTTATTTTTTTAATCAGCATGCTGTTCTCCAGGAAGACGATGAAGAGTTAAACCTATTGCTTTTAAAAATAGAGCACTCTCCTACTCCTATACTCCTTGATTCATTAAATTTAAAAGTCAGAGCAATTTGGACTCAAAAATGTTATTCCTGTCATAGCAGTGAAAAAATGAAAGCTGACCTTGCATTAGATACCTACGATGGAGTCCTTACCGGAGGTAAAGATGGACCGGTAATCAATGTAAATAAATCAGGCCGCAGTGAAATGATCCGTCGATTGAAATTACACAGAGGTAACAAAGATGCTATGCCACCAAAAGGAGAGTCATTGACACCTCTTGAAATAAAAGCAATCGCAACGTGGATAGATCATGGAGCGGTTTGGGCAAAAGGAAAAGTAAATGTATTTAACGAATCTCCTTTAGCCTTACAAAAGCCCAAATTATCTGAGCCTTCGGAATATGATAACCCTGTCGATATTTGGGTGGATCAATACTTTAGAAAAAATCATATTACATGGAGTCCTATCATTTCTGATGAAAAATTTATCCGAAAAGTCTATCTGGACGTAATCGGACTTGCACCGGGTATAGATGAATTACATGAATTTATTAATGATAAAAGTCCGGATAAACGAATCAAACTGGTAGACCAATTATTAGACCGGAACCAGGATTACGCAACTCACTGGCTTAGTTTCTGGAATGATTTGTTGCGCAATGATTATGCTGGTACCGGGTTTATTACAGAGGGAAGGAAACAAATAAGTACCTGGCTTTATCAATCATTACTACATGATACTGCTTATACCCGTATGGTAAGAAGCCTTATCCATCCCTATTCAGAATCTGAAGGATTTATTAATGGGATTCAATGGCGTGGCGAGGTAAACGCTAGCCAACGTACTGAAATGCAGGCAGCACAGAATGTTTCACAGAGTTTGTTAGGAATCAATATGAAATGTGCATCCTGTCACAACAGCTTTGTAAATAATTTGTCTCTTGAGCAATCCTACGGTTTTGCAAGTGTATTTGCTAAACAGCCATTGGAAATGCATCGGTGTGATATTCCTACAGGAAAAAAAATCAAGCCAGCTTTTTTATATCCTTCACTTGGATCCATTACAAAAGATAGTTTGCAAGATCGTTTAGAAGAGTTAGCTCAATTCATGACTTCACCTGATAATGGTAGGTTGTACAGAACGCTGGTCAATAGAATGTGGCATCAGCTGTTTGGAAGAGGAATTATTTCGACCCTTGATAATATGGATGGAAAAGCCTGGAGCCAGGAATTATTGGATGCCCTTGCCTGTGATTTTCGCGATCATCAGACCTCTATCAAAACTTTATTGAAATTACTATTACAATCGAAAACCTATCAATTGCCTTCGGTAGATTATCAGAGCCCTGAAGAAATGAATAGATCTTCTTTTATTTTCAATGGTCCTGCTTATAAAAAACTTCATGCAGAACAGGTTATTGATGTAATAGGACAATGTATTCAACCATTGTATGAAGGAGTATCCTTTGACCCTTCCTTTCACCGATTGCCTTCACAATGGATATGGTATCATGAAATATCTTTTGACAGGACGGTATTACCTAAACCCGGTAAAGTATATTTTCGAAAGACTTTTGATCTGTCTTCTCCAGATAAGATTAAATCAGCTAAGTTAATAGCAACTGCTGAACACAGTCATCGAACTTTTCTCAATGGAAAAGAGATCGCTTCCGGAAATGACTATCGATATTTTGAAATCAAAAACATTAAAGAATTCCTTGTAACGGGTCGTAATATGATTGCCGTAGAAGCCATCAATGATGCAGAACAAGGTGATATGGCAAATCCAGCTGGGTTTTTATTCTATCTGCAGATTGTCAAAGACAATAAGGATACTTCAGTGATTTATTCGGATGAAACCTGGTTGAGTTCAAATACCGAAGAACACAACGAAAGTTGGCAAAAAATAAATTTCAATGATCTTAGTTGGAAACATGCTCATCGGTATTATAATTTTACCAATAGTCCATGGGGCTTACTTACCCGGTTCGGGATTGATTCAATTGATAATAGATTTCAGATAGCCCGTGCTGCTTTAGTTCAGGCAGATCCTTTATCTCTGGCATTAGGAAGACCTACCCGGGAAAATGTCACAACCAAAAGAAGCGAAGAACCTGGTTTGTTACAAACGATAGCTTTAACAAATAATACTTTACTCCATAAGAGGATTCGGGAAGGAGCGACGAAATTATTTGAATCCTTTAAAAGTGATAAGACCTTATGTATAGAACAATTATATTTAAAATTATTATGCAGGTATCCATCTGAAAAAGAAATACAAATACTTACTTCATATTTTGCTGCTTCCTATCAGACAGAAGATATTGAAGATCTGATCTGGTCTATAATCGCTTCACCGGAATTTCAATATTTATGATAGAATATCCATATACCCGAAGAGAGTTTTTAGAGATGATTAAGAAAGCATCTCTTGCGAGTTTATCGGTTGGTTTAACGGGATCTTCATTTCTTACATCCTGTAAGCCAAATAACAAGTTAGTACCCACTGCGGACGCGGTGATTTTACTCTGGATGGCTGGTGGAATGGCTCATACAGAAACTTTTGATCCAAAACGGTATACACCATTCGTAAAAGGAATGGATAGTAAGTCCGTGATCAGTACGTTTGAATCTATACCCACAAAACTGGATGGAATACATTTTTCTAAAGGCCTAGAAGAGATTGCTGATGTCATGGATCTTGGTACACTGATCAGATCATACCGGGCAGCCGACCTTGGATTCATACTCCATACCCGTCACCAGTATCATTGGCATACTTGCTATCAACCACCACAAAGTTTTCAACCACCACACATAGGTGCCTGGATTGCAAAAGAACTGGGTGGTAAAAATGAAGTAATTCCTCCATTTATAGATATAGGTCAACGATTCACTGTCGGTGAAGGAGAAGAATTAAAAGCTTTTCATTCTGCAGGATTTTTAGGAAGTGAATATGCTCCTTTCTATATTCCTGATCCTCAAACCGGACTCGATAGTATCTCTCCGCCACAGGGCATGGACTTGGCTCGATTTGAAAAGAGACATAAATTATATCAGGATCTTCTACAATCTGGTCCATTGCATGACCGACATCCCTATCAGCAAGATTCTTATATAAAATCGATGGAGCGGTCTTATGCATTACTAAAGTCTCCAGAGGCTAAAGCTTTTGACTTGAACCTTGAGCCCAAAGAAACATATGATAAATACAATACCGGCAGGTTTGGCCTTGGGTGTTTAATGGCCAGGAGACTGGTAGAACACGGTGCACGATTTATCAGCGTTACCACCGAATATGAACCATTTTTAGGTTGGGATACACATGAAAACGGCCATGAACGACTAGTTAAAATGAAAGAACTGATCGATCGTCCGGTGAGTTTGCTCATAAAAGAATTAAAAGAAAAAGGCTTGTTAGATCGAACATTAATAATACTTGCAAGTGAATTCAGCAGGGATATGCTGATGGAAGGAAGACCCAACCAAAAAGTAAAAGACCAGGTGGATGTACCTGATAAAGTAGCAGAGTTAAAAAACTATGGAATGCACCGACATTTTACAGACGGTGGCAGTATTTTACTGTGGGGCGGTGGAATAAAGAAAGGGAATGTAATAGGTCAAACTGCTGATGAAAGGCCATTTAGTACAGTTAAAGAACCCATCGTAATTGATCAATTACATCAATCGGTTTATCATGCCTTGGGTATTTTACCGGAAACAAATTATGTCGTAGAAGGAAGACCTTTTTATACTACCCCGGATGGCCACGGTAAAAAAATTCAAGGCATCTTTGAAAATGGTATGTAATTAAATTGAAGCTTACTATACGCGCTCCAGTTTTACTGGATATGTCTTATTTGCATTCCATTGGCATACGTAAATGTTTTTATCCTCATCTATACATACATCATGACAATGGTAAAAACTATTATTTTCCTGAAGCATTAGTTGTAATTGTCCTTTAAGATAAACCGGTTTAGTGCCTCCGGGATTAGAGACTACTTTATTGTTTTTATCCAATATGGTTACGAAACCTGAATTAGGAGTTTGATCAAGATATCTAAGTCGAGACCAACATACCCCGGCATAAAGATGATCATCATTAATTACTGCCCTGCATACAAATGCTCCGGGAAGAAATACAGTAGATAAATATTTTCCATCGAGGCTAAATCGTTTGAATGAGTTATGGCCTCTCGATGTAATCATAAGTATTGGGTGGCCATCGCGAGCATCGATTGTGACACCATGAGCCGTACTGAATTGCGCATCTTCACTTCCCTTTCCGCCAAATTTTCGAATAAACTTGCCATTCATATCATATTGGAGAATATATTGGGATCCATACCCATCCGCTATGTAAATATCACCATTGGGTCCAATCGCAGTCTCAGTAGGATTAAAAGGATCTTCTTTTTTATATTCCCCGATAGAAGAAGGATGATCTATTCTTAAAAGTTCTTTTCCTTTGAGATCTGTTTTAAATACCTGGTGAAGATTTGGATCGCAGATAAATAAAAATTCTTCTCCTCCTGCATTCCAAAGTGTAAGTCCATGACCACCAGGATAAGATGTGCCCCAGGACTCTGTCAACTTACCGGACTTGTCATACACCAGTATATTATTTTTAACTTCATCAGTAATCATAATTAGCCTGCCCTTTTTATCCATAACCATCTCATGACAATTATTAACTGGATATTTTAATGGATCCAGGTTGCCCCATTCTTTATGAGCTCTGTATTTAAAAGCGCCATGACCTATAATGGCATCCGTTAGTTGAGGTTTTGATTTCATAATTTGAAACTGTGGAATAATCAGTGATGCAGCTACAGATTTGGTTAAAAATTCTTTACGGGTCATAAATAATAAATGTTTTGTAAGATGATTATTTCAAATTCAGGTTTGGATTTTTTAAACGGATCACAGGCTCACCATTTAGTTGTTTAGCTTGTCCTGGAGTGGTAGTTTTTGAATACTTTTCTATGGCAATTTTTATTTTCTCAATTCTATTTTCAGGATTCGGATGTGTACTTAGATATTCGGGTTGCCTTTGACCACCGCCGGAAGCTTCTTCAAGGATATGCATCACATCAATGAGTGCCCGGGCATCATATCCAGCTTCAATCATAAATCGTACTCCCAGTTCATCTGCCTGGGTTTCCTGGTCTCTGCCATATTTCATACCAATCATATTTGCTATCATCTGAATACCCTGTGTGGATGAATAATCGCCTGCTGCAATCACTGCTGCACCGGTCACACCCTGTATCAACTCTTGCTTTGCCATTTGTTGAGATCCATGTCGTGCTACTACATGACTAATCTCATGTCCAAATATACCTGCTAGTTGATCTTCATTTTGTAGTCTTGAAAACAATGCCTTCGTAATAAATACCTGACCTCCGGGTAGAGCAAATGCATTGACTACATTCGGATCAGCAAGCAAATGAAAATCGTATTGATATCCTGAAGTTTGAACTGCAGAATTCTGTTCAATCCGGTGTCCGACCTGTTTAACATAAGCCTGAGCCCGTTCATCCGGGTAAAGTCCTCCATATTCCTGAGCCATGGCTGGTGCACTTTCCAGACCAAGCGTAATTTCCTGATCTTTAGTAATGGTTCCGATGTGCTGTTTTTCACCGGTAACGTCATTTACTTCGGATGATGAATAATATTTACAAATTGAAAATCCGGCAACTAATAAGGCAACTAAAATGCCTCCCCAATTCAAATTTTTACGGTTACCAAACGCTGCATTTTGACCATATCGGGATCCATTACTGTAATATGTCATGAATATGGTTTTTTAGTTTTAATAAAATTACAAATAATTATCAAAACGCTCAAATCAAAGGGATAAGAAGGAAGTGAGTTAAACATCTGGAACAAACGGACAACTAATGGATACCAAACTATTAGGCTGTTTGGAAATTTATCTTACATCAGAAAAATGAATTCAATATTACCTCACGTCATAATCAACGACAACTTCTGATGTAATGGTATGACTTTGACAAGTAAGGATAAATCCTTGTTTTAATTCTGCATCGCTCAATACGTAATTATTGTCCATTTGAACTTCCCCTGAAATCAATTTTGCCTGGCAAGTACTGCATACTCCGCTCTTACACGAATATGGAAGGTCTATACCATTTTTCAGGCCCATATCCAATATTACTGTTTTATTATTTTTACTTTGAAGTTCATATTGTTTTCCTTCGTATTTCAGTTTTATTGTAAATCCTTCTGCGACAGCTACTGGTTTAAAATCCTGAAGTGGAACCTGCAGCGCAGGAGGAGTGAAATATTCTGTTAGGATGATATCCTGTCTTATATTTAAATTCAATAAAGCAGCCTGGACAGTTTCAACCATGTTACCCGGACCACATATCAGATAAGCAGAGGTTTTATTAACAGAAAATAAATACTCTTTCCATTGCCTTATTTTATCCGCATCTATTCTTCCTTCCAGGTCAATGGAACCTGTTCTTTGCCTGCTAAAAACATGAATGAGTTCAAATCTCGTTGTGTATTCATTTTTCAAAGATTCAAGTTCCGATTTAAACATTAGAGTATCCGAATCTTTATTACCATAAAATAAAGTAATAGTCGAACCGGCAGATTTTAAAACTTCTTTAATCATGGAAATCACCGGGGTGATACCACTTCCCGATGCAAAAGCCACTAGATGCAGAGGGTCGTTTTTTTGAGTCAAAATAAAATTGCCTGCCGGGGCCATGATTTCAATGATGTCCCCTTCTTTAGCACGATCACATAAATAAGAAGAGACCAGGCCATTATTTTGCTTTTTAATTCCTATCTGTAATTTGTTTTCAAAGGGGGCTGAACTTATCGAATAGGATCTGTGTTCAGCGACATTCAAATTGGGAATACGGATGACGATATGTTGTCCAGCCTGATAATTAAAATGATGCAGGTGGATTGGGTCCACTTCCAATTCCATCTTTACAGAATCCGTGGTCATTCGGGTCAATGAAGAAATCTTCGATGGATAGAACATAATCTAAAAATTTAATATAAATAAAAAAGGTGTACTGAACCCTCAATACACCTATTAAATTTTAAAGTTTCAAACTGACTTATTTCAGTTTGTTCACATGTGTAGTTAAATTGCTTTTAAGATTAGCGGCTTTGTTTTTATGCCAGGTATTTCTTTTTGCCAATTTATCGATAAAACTGGTTACTTTTTTCAAGAAAGTCGCAGCATCTTTTTTGTCAGTGATTTCACGAAGTCTTGCGATCGCTGTTCTTGCAGTCTTTTTATTGAATCTATTTGCTGTCCGACGTACATCAGCCAACTCAGCTCTTTTTTGTGATCCCTTGATATTTGCCATTACTTTATTAGTTTAAAATTGCGCCGCAAATATAAGTTGTTTTTACATAAATTTTTAATTATTTGTTTCTTGAGTTGTAAAAGATAGGGCTGCATCAGTATCTGGCAGCTCATACATCCCGTGTAAAATTCTTTTGAACAAAGGATTATTCAATTTCTAATACTTCCAAACGAAGGTATTTTAAGATTTTGATTCTAATAATTGACTCAATACTTTTAAAGACAATCTATGGGCAGTAGATGTTATTTTTACTCACATAATAATCAGAATAACAGCAAGATATGAATACTTTATATTTGACAAATCTCCTCAGCCAAGTCAATCGGCTATCAGAATTTTCCTTTTCCAGAATGGATAATTAAGGTTCAGCATAAAGCGACTCCAGGACAGACTTTGATTTCAGAGACTTAAGAATAGATAGTATTTTTGCACCGTTCAAATGAGATAAAGTTTTCAATAATAATATTTTATGAAAGATTTTTCGGCCGTTTTTAATGCTCATCCTGACTACATCGATACGATGTATAAAAATTATCTCGCTGCACCGGATCAGTTGGATGATAGCTGGAAAGCGTTTTTTAAAGGATTTGATTTTGCAGATAAGTCCACCAATGGCCAGCGGGTAACCAGCGAACCGGAAAACAAGACGGGATTACTCGAGGAGTTTAAGGTGATGGCTTTAATCCATGGATTCAGAGATCGTGGACATCTATTATCGGATACAAATCCCATCAGAAAAAGGAGAGACCGACAGCCTCATTTGGATATCAAAGACTATGGCCTTACTGAAAGCGATCTCGATAAAACCTATGAAGCTGCAAACGAACTGGGAATACCTGGCGGAACCTTAAGGCAAATTATTGATCGCCTACAAACTATTTATTGCGGACATATCGGCTTTGAATACAATCACATCAACAATAAAGAAAAACGAATGTGGCTCAGAGAACGAATAGAACACAGGGCCCTGCAGGAGGATTTTGGATTTGATATGAATGAGAAAAAAAGGATTCTTCAGAAATTAAATGAAGCTGTAATCTTTGAAGAGTTTTTACATAAAAAATATGTTGGTCAAAAAAGATTTTCCCTCGAAGGAGGTGAAACCACCATTCCTGCTCTGGATGTAATGATTCAGATTGGAGCCAAACAAAGTGTTGAAGAAGTAGTCATTGGAATGGCCCACCGGGGAAGATTGAATATCCTTGCAAATATTGTTGGAAAAACATACGAGCAGATCTTTAATGAATTTGAAGGAACAGCTGTACCAGATCTCAGTTTTGGATCTGGCGATGTAAAATATCACCAGGGGTATTCATCACAGATACAGACGCTGGATGATAAAAAAGTTTATTTAAAGCTTGCCCCTAACCCTTCTCATCTTGAAGCGGTGGATCCGGTAGTAATGGGTATGGCCCGTGCTAAAGCAGATGTGTTATATAAAAGTGATTATGATAAAATATTGACCATCTTAATTCACGGTGATGCCGCCATCGCAGGACAGGGAATTGTCTATGAAATAGCCCAGATGAGTCAATTGGAAGGATACTATGTAGGTGGAACGATTCATTTTGTAATTAACAATCAAATCGGGTTTACCACCGATTTTGATGATGCACGAACATCGACTTATTGTACAGGAATTGCTACCAGTATACAAGCACCTGTATTTCATGTAAACGGTGATGATCCTGAAGCTGTTTGTTATGCTGCTGAACTTGCTACAGATTACCGGCAGATGTTTAATACAGATGTTTATATTGATATGGTTTGTTATCGTAAACATGGTCACAACGAATCGGATGAGCCAAAATTTACTCAGCCTGAAATGTATTCTATCATTTCATCTCATCCAAATCCAAGAGAGGTATATTCTCAAAAACTAATAAAAAGAGGTGAAGTTCATAAAGAACTTGCCGAACAAATGGAGAAAGAGTTTTGGGGTCTACTTCAGGATCGGTTAGACCTGGTCAAGCAAAAAACATTGCCCTATATTTATCAGGAACCAGATCTTGCCTGGAAAGCATTGCGTAAAACTAAAGATATTGCAGATTTTGAAAAATCACCTGAAACCGGAATTGAAAGCAAAGTCAGGGATACCATCCTGGAGCATATACTTACTTTACCTGAAAATTTTAAACCATTACCACAGATAACACGATTATTTAAAAACTATAAAGACCTTATAGGGCAAAACAAAATAGATTGGGCTCTTGCTGAATTAACTGCTTACGGATCCATATTAGCTGAAAATAAAAATGTCCGGATTAGCGGACAGGATGTAAAACGGGGTACTTTTTCGCACAGGCACGCCGCCGTTTACGATGCTGTTACAAATGATGAATATAGCAGGTTAGAACATATTCCTAATGCCACAGGAAGATTATTTATGTACAATAGTTTATTATCTGAGTTTGGCGTCCTGGGCTTTGAGTATGGTTATTCTCTTACTACTCCTGATCACCTGGTGATCTGGGAGGCTCAGTTTGGAGACTTTTATAATGGCGCTCAGACCATGGTAGATCAATTCATTTCATCTGCTGAATCAAAATGGCAACGCATGAGCGGTCTCGTTATGCTTCTTCCTCATGGATATGATGGCCAGGGACCGGAGCATTCGAATGCAAGGCCTGAACGATTTTTGCAACAGTCTGCAGATTGTAATTGGTCTATTTGCAATATCACGACCCCTGCTAATTTCTTTCATGCGCTGCGTCGGCAACTCCAGAGACCATTCAGGAAGCCATTGATCGTCATGTCACCTAAATCGTTGCTTCGTGATCCATTTTGCGTTTCTTCTCTCGACGAACTTAATCCGTCCAACTCATTCCAGGAAATAATTGATGATACGATACCCATTAAGAAAATAAAAAAAGCAATCTTCTGTTCCGGCCAGATCTATTATGAATTGTTGCGTAAAAGGACAGAATATTCAAGAGAAGATATTGCTTTGGTTCGGATAGAGCAGCTATACCCTATCGCTCTTACCCATTTTAATAATTTGTTAGAAAAATATAAAAAAACAAAACTGGTTTGGGCTCAGGAAGAGCCAATCAACATGGGAGCCTGGTCACACATCCAATTAAATTTTCCACAAGTGTTTGAACCAATTGCAAGGCCGGCATTGGCTTCTGTAGCCACGGGTTACAAGAAAGTTCATGATGCTCAATTGTCAGAGATCATAAGCAAATGTTTTGCCTGATCACTTTCAAGAGTTAGGAATCTGTAGATAAGAATCAACATATCCAATTATTTATGCAGTGGCTTTTCTTAGTTAAACCCTCCAGCTATTTTCAAAAAATCATCAGCATCCAGTGAAGCTCCACCTACCAATGCTCCATCAACATCTGCACCAGCAAAAATTTCTTTAGCATTAGATCCTTTGACGCTACCTCCATATAGAATTCTTATCTCTTCAGCAATAGTATCGCCATATTGATCTCTGATTTGAGATCGGATAAATTCATGCATTTCTTGTGCTTGTTGCGGACTTGCGGTAACCCCTGTACCAATAGCCCAGATGGGTTCATATGCTATAATAATTTTAGAAAAATCTTCAGGTGATAAATGAAACAATCCTTCCTGTAATTGACCCCGGACAAAATCATTTTGATTATCCTGGTTGCGGATATCCAATGACTCACCTACACAAAATATGGGAATGAGTTTATGATGTAAAGCAGCGACTACTTTTTTAGAAAGTAAGCTATCCGTTTCCATGAAATATTGTCTTCGCTCAGAATGTCCGAGGATTACATAGGGAATACCACAATTTGACAGCATAGTAGCTGAGATCTCACCAGTATACGCACCTTTAGTTTCCTGGTGACAATTTTGGGCACCTAAAGCCAATGTACTTCCGGACAATACTCCCTTGATCGTCATCAGATGTGTAAAGGGAGGAATCAATATCATTAAAGGCTCCGAGGATTCATATCTTGTGGCCAATGAAGTGGCTAGTTGGATACCGTCTTCAATGGTGGTATTCATTTTCCAATTGCCTGCAATTATTTTTTTTCTATTCATGATTTATTTTTTCTTTTTTATTAAACCTTGAAGACTAATTAAAAGTTTAGAGGAATGAATTGTTGGATACTTCAATGATTTAGCCGCCAAAGGTAAAAATATGCCTGATGGCCCGTTAAAAGTTTTTATTTAATTATTTGGCATATTGTATGATTCAAAAACTGTTTAATTATAGACTTAAATGTATCATACTAACATGCTTTTGAATAAATCATCATGTAGTTGTACCTAGTCTTGACTTGGAAAGGTTCATTTACATGTAAATAATAAAAAAATATGTATACTCTTGTTTTACAATAAGTAGATCATTTCTTAAGAAATTTAATATGGAGTAAGCCCTTGAATTGTACTATTTAAAGTTATTTTGGGACTTCGTAATTGTATGAAACAAAAAAATGTACCTTTTTATGAAAGGGATCTCAGCTGGTTATCGTTCAATCACAGGGTTCTTCAGGAAGCCAAAGACCTCAGTGTACCATTGTTGGACAGGTTGAAGTTCATGGCGATTTATTCATCCAACCTGGAAGAGTTTTTCAAAGTAAGAGTGGCTCAAATCCGAAACCTGATCCGTGCAGGAAAAAGGACTAAAAAGGCATTGAACTTCAAACCAGAAGACCTACTGAAATCTATTTTAAAAATAGTAAATAGCCATCAGTTTGAGTTGAGTAGTATTTTCAACAAAGAATTGATACCTGAACTCAAACACCAGGGTATTCAAATAATAAGCCCGGATGCCCTTACAGACTCACAAGTCTTATTTGTCGATAATTATTTTAAAGAATATCTACAAGCTTATATCCAACCAATACTATTGATTAATGGAAAAGTACTACCCTTCCTGAATAGTGGTTCTTTATATATTTATCTCCACTTAATTGATAAAGTAAAAGGGAAAAAGAAAAATCAATATGCCATATTAAGGGTACCATCAGATCAATTACCACGGTTCGTCGTGTTGCCGGAAACTAAAAAAGGTGAACATCAACTTATGATCTTAGATGATATTGTTCGTCTATGTGTAAAATATGTATTTCCCGGTTTCATTTTAAAGAATGGTTATTCGATCAAACTTACCCGCGACTCTGAGTTGTATATCGATGATGAATACCAGGGCGATCTGGTGGCTAAAATCAAAAAAAGCCTGGTAAAACGAAATGTAGGACCAGTCTCAAGATTGGTGTATGACAGGACTATGCCATTGGTGATGCAGCGATTACTACAAAAGACATTTGGGATTCAACATATGGATATGATCCCGGAGGGTAAATACCATAATAATTTTGATTTTTTTAAATTTCCTGATTTCAATAAAAAATTTCTCAAAGAACCGATCCTTCAGCCCCTTTCTTATGCCCCCATTGAAGATGCCGAGGATTTATTTACAAATATTTCGAAAAAGGATTTGGTGATTCAAGTCCCTTATCACAAATATGAATCTGTAATTAAGTTTTTTGAAGAGGCTGCAAAGGATGATCGAGTTACCCACATCAAAGTGGTTCAATACAGGGTAGCCAAAGAGTCACGTATTATGGATTCACTGATCGATGCAGCACGGGATGGCAAAGATGTGAGCGCATTTATTGAATTAAAAGCCAGGTTTGATGAAGAAGCTAATCTCCGGTGGGGTGAAAAACTTGAGAAAGCCGGTGTAAAAGTAAAATATAGTTTTCCAGGATTAAAAGTGCATTCTAAAATTGCCTGGGTACGAAGAAAAGAAAATGGTTCTTATAAAACCTATGCCTATTTAAGCACCGGCAATTTTAATGAAGATACAGCGATGGTTTATTCAGATTACGGACTTTTTACGGCAGACCGAAGATTGACAAGTGAAGTAAAAAAAGTTTTTGATTTTTTAGAAACCGGTATTAAACCAAAGACACCCTTCAAACATTTATTGGTTGGACAGAACAATTTAAGGGAACAACTAACAAAACTTATACAACACGAAATCAGTCAGGCTAAAGAGAATAAGCCGGCAGGCATCTTCCTTAAATTAAACAGTCTTGAAGATGAAGCCATGATCCGGTTACTTTATAGAGCATCCGATGCCGGTGTTCATGTAAGGTTGATTATCCGAGGCATTACTTGTATTATCCCCGGGAAGAAGGATTTAAGCGAAAATATTGAGGCCATTAGTATTGTAGATCGTTACCTCGAACATGCAAGGGTTTTTATCTTTCATAATGGTGGTAAAGAAAAAATTTACTTCTCATCAGCTGATATGATGGAACGAAATTTAAGTTTCAGGATAGAAACGGCTTTCCCCATTTACGATGAAGAAATCAGGGACCAGATACTATATCTCATGGATTTGCAGTGGAGGGATAATGTAAAAGCCAGGATGTTAACTAACCAGTCGCTTAATATTTACCGGAAAAGTAATATTCATATCTCTATCCGGTCCCAGGAGGAGACATATAATTATTACAAGAATACTCATCCTGCAAATTCTAAAGACTAGAATAATCCATTATCTTCGAAGCTATGCTAAAAGCAGTTTCACCCATTGATGGACGGTATGCTAAAGTCACCGCACCCTTAGTTGAATATTTTTCTGAATATGCATTAATCCGAAACAGGGTCCTTATCGAAGTGAAATATTTTGAAGCTCTTTGTCGATTGCAATTACCACAATTATCAGGAGCTGAAAATCATTTGGATATCCTTCGAAATGTAATAGAAAATTTTTCAGAGGACGATGCCCTTTCGATTAAGGATATTGAAAAAATTACAAACCATGATGTTAAAGCGGTCGAATATTTTATTAAGAAAAAATTAGACGATTCTCCTTTAGAACCATTTAAAGAATTTATACATTTTGGTCTTACATCACAGGATATAAATAATACAGCACAACCACTCGCTCTTCTACAAGCCAATTATCTGGTATTATTCCCTTTGATTGACAGACTTATTCAGACTCTTGAACAAAAATCAAAGGGCTGGATGAATGTATCTTTACTTGCATTCACCCATGGACAGCCAGCAAGTCCCACCACGTTAGGAAAAGAACTCTATGTATTCGTGGCGCGATTGCAAAGTCAATTCGAGATATTAAAACAAATCCCGATAACCGGAAAATTTGGAGGGGCTACAGGAAATTTTAATGCTCATCATGTTGCTTATCCCGACCTGGATTGGCACTCCTTTGCCAATGAATTCGTGCAAAGTCTTGGCATCGTGCGCATACCCTGGACTACTCAAATAGAACCCTATGATTACCTTGCTGCGT
>JBDTUE010000009.1:0-43016 GCA_040007895.1 Saprospiraceae bacterium
GGAAATTTGTGATTTATTATGAATGTATTATTGATTGAAGATGAGCACAAGACAGCGAATTCGATCCAGGCTTATTTACTGGAAAATGGAGTCGAATGTTCCGTGGCAAACAGTGGTGAAGCGGGCTTAGAAAAGATAGAAAATGAAAAAATAGACCTCGTAGTAACGGATATTATCATGCCCGGGATCAGCGGTATCGAATTCTCCAGAACATTGCGGTCTCGTCAAAGTAAGATCCCGATTTTGATGATTTCTGCATTAGATGAAACAGATGATAAGATAGAAGGATTAGATGCGGGAGGAGATGATTACCTTGCTAAACCCTTCAATTTAAAGGAACTCCTTGCCCGGATAATGGCCCTGGACCGCAGATCAAAATTGAACAATTCTTCTGCAGATATCCTTAAGTACGAAGACTTGAAACTTAATCTTTCCACGCTTGAAGTTTTCCGCAATGATCAAAAAATTATCCTTACTCCAAAGGAGTTTTCACTGCTTGAATATCTGGTCAGAAACCAGGGAAGAGTTCTTCCGAAAACAGAAATTTTAGAAAAGGTGTGGGGACTTGGCGAAAGTATCAACACCAATGTGGTAGAAGTTTATGTAAACTATCTACGGAAAAAAATCGATAAAAACTTTCCAACAAAATTAATTCAGACTCATTTTGGGATAGGTTATTTCATTAAGAAGGAAGAAGGATAAACAATGAAAATCCGTAATAAACTATCTCTTCAATTCATCATCATCACTGTCGGCATTTATAGTCTTTCAATGCTTTTTGTATACGATCAGTTTAAAAATCATCTTGAAGCAGAACTATTCAACAACCTGGAAAGTCGTGCAAGAATGACCGCAGAAATGATCCTGCTGCACGAAGATGACCTGAAACCTGCTCCGGAACTGAAAGACCCGGAATCCATCCAAATCAATGATATTGGAAACACCTCCATTTACAATAAGACACTAACAAGGGTATATTCATTAATTGCCTCCGCTCCACTGACCCCTATTCCGGCTCTACGATCTATTAAACAAGCCGGTGAGTTCAAGTTCGTTCTGGATCCTTATAAAGCATTTGGATATGTATATACTACCCGCAAGAATAACGAATATATTGTAGTTGCGGAAGATACACCAGACTATTCTAAATTGGTTCAATTAAAAAATATTTTGTTCATCAGCACTTTATTTACCACACTCATTGTTGCTTTTGGAGGCTGGTTTTTTGCGGGTCAATCCCTAAGACCAGTCAACAGAATTATGCATGAAGTCACGGATATATTGCCCAACGACCTGAGTAAACGGCTTAAAACGGATGAAAACCATGATGAACTTTCTCAACTGATTATTACGTTCAATTTACTCCTGGATCGAATTGAAAATGCTTTTAAAACTGAAAAAGGATTTATTTCCAATGTATCCCATGAATTAAAAAATCCGTTAGCAGCTATTCGTACACAAATTCAATACGCTGAAAATAAAGAGCGATCAACAAGTGAGTACAGACAGATTCTTTCATCTCTTCAGGAAGATATTAATGGCATGTCCAATACGATTGAGAAGCTTCTGCAATTAGCAAGAGTTCATTCTAATATTACTCCATTACATTTAACAAGTATTAGAATAGACGAAATGGTATACCAGGCCCGCGAATCGATATTGCAGGCGAATTCTTTCTATAAAATAAAAATTGAATTAAAGGATCTTCCCATCGATGAAGAGGAGCTTTTCATTGAAGGAAATGAATCCCTGCTCAAACTCGCCATCATGAATCTGATGGAGAACGGATGCAAGTTTTCACCAGATCAATCCTGTATAACGACCTTAGATTTTTCATCAGATCGTTCCCTCAAACTGGAAGTTAAAAACCGGGGCAAAATCATTCCTGCAGATGATCGCGATAAGATCTTTAATCCCTTTTACCGTTCTCCGAATAATTCTACCGTCAAAGGATCTGGCATAGGACTTTCCTTAGTAAAAAGTATTACGGATCTCCATAAACTAGATATTGAAGTTTCATCTAATGAAGAAGATGGTACCCTATTTATATTGCATTTTAAGAAAGTTGATTTACCAATTTACGAGGGAGATCAACCCACTGCGAAGGCTCATATTCCAATAGTTTCAATTTTTTTACTATTTCTATTATCTATTCTGATGCTTACTTCATGCAGCAAGCAGAAGACAGGTACTACTGAAGAAAACAATATCAAGGTAGTCATAGATAACTGGTACCGTCAATACCTGGACTTAAATCAGAAAACAGATGGTTACCGCCCTCCGGTTAGTGCCCGGACCTTTGCTTATATTGGATTAGGAGGATGGGAGGCTGCCATACCAAAATACAATCAAGCAATCTCTTTCCGGAACCAGTTCAGTGAATTATCAGTTCCGATCTATACTAATGCTTCATATGATTTGAGCGCTTCTCTCAATGCAATGTATTATGCATTTGTTACTCTTTTTTATCCTCATTGTAATATGGTACTCAAGGAAGTTACCAAAAAGAATTATGAAACAATTTTAAACAATGAATTGAAGTTAAAGGACTCCACAACAGTGATGTCTTCCGACCGATTTGGACGATCCATCGCCAATGCCATTTATGACTTCGCAAGCCTAGATACCATTGGACATTTAGCTTATTTGTATAATTATGATCAATCTTATAAAATCGCAGACAAACCCGGGATCTGGAAGCAAACTGGTTTGCAAATGCCTGCATTATTACCACATTGGGGTAAATCAAGAACATTTATTCCATCTGTCTTGAATATCAAAGCCAAGCCTCCTTTACCATACTCAGAATCTCAAAATTCAGAGTTTTTTACCCAGGCATGGGAAATCTTTACCATTTCAAAAGCGCTCTCCCCTGAAAAAAAATGGATCGCTGAGTTTTGGTCTGATGATTTTCACGGAGTTACTTTTTGTTCAGCGTCCAGGTGGATTTCAATTGCATTGCAAGCGATTAAAAATACTCCCGATATGGATCCATTGACAGTATTAGAATTATATGTCAAATCTGGGTTTGTGTTAAATGATGCTGCAGTACTTGCCTGGGGTGTCAAATATAATTACCTCATTGAGCGTCCGGAGACTTATATAGACAGAATCATACAACCTAATTGGAAGCCCTTGCATGAAACTCCCTCATTTCCAGCCTACCTTTCCGGGCATTCAATCTTTGGAGCGGCGGTAGCAGGTGTACTAATACATACTTTTGGTAATCACGTTAAGTTTACGGATATCAGTCATGAACATCGAAAAGAGTTTATGAGTGAACCCCGCACCTTTAAATCCTTTAGTGACATGGCCACCGAAAATTCTTTATCCAGGATGTATCTCGGAGTGCATTATCGGGCAGACTGCGAAGAAGGATTGAGGCTCGGATATCTTATCAGTGATGAAGTACTTAAACTTAAAATGAGAAAAGATGAAAGTGTATTTAACCGTTAAATTGAATTTCTTGATTTTTTAATGAATGCCGGGGATTTTTTCAATATCGTCAAAGAACCATCCACCGGAGTATATAAAGATAAAGGCAGTTCCTTTTTAAGCTTTATTTACCCGATATTACATGAATCAGCCGTAAAATCAATTTTATTTACTTTAAAAAAAGAACATCCTAAAGCAAGACATATTTGTCATGCATATCAATGGGGACCCGACCCTTCATACTTTAGAATCAATGACGATGGTGAACCCGGTGGAACTGCGGGCAATCCTATTTTAAATCAATTAAAAAGTCATAAGCTGGACAATACATTACTTGTCGTAGTGCGATACTTCGGAGGCACCCTGCTTGGGGTCCCAGGGCTTATCAATGCATACAAACAATCTGCATTACATGTCATCCAACATGCATCGATTATTATCATGAGAAGAAATGTTTATTTTAATATCAGTGCATCTTATTCAATGGAAAAAAATCTCCTCTCTTTTCTTAGGAAAAATGATGGTGAAATAATAAGCAAAAAATATGCTGAATCCATTGAAATAGAAGCGTCTTTTCCAATCTCACTGCATCAAAAAATAGTAATACAATCTATTCACCAGCCGAATGTCAATCGTCAGCCCAATGAGGGAATTCTTCCAGGTGGAGGTCTTGAATATTTGAATGTTAGATTTTTACAAAAAGATGATTATTAACGAATCAGCGTAACATCTCCACTTAGGAATACGGATTGACCGGTTTGGGTGCATTCAGCTTCTAATAAATATACATACACTCCATTGGCCATTTCCTTTCCTTTTAATTTTCCATCCCACCCAAAATTAATGTCAAATGATTCAAACACGATTTCACCGGTACGATCAAAGATTCTAAAAGATTTTATTTGATCTGTTGATTTAGGTATAGGAAATAAGATATCATTTTTCCCATCCTGGTTGGGTGTAAAAATATTGGGCAAGGCAAAATAATCATTCACATTGCAGGATGGTATGATATTAATAGTTACTTTTTGTTCCAGCATGCAGGAGGTTCCTTGATCAAAAATTGAAAAAGTATACAATTTATTTTCATTACCAACAAACACAGGATCCTGACAATTAGCACAGGATAAATTGGATGCCGGTGACCAATTAAAAATAAATTTTTTATTAGCGTTAAGCGATTTATTTAATTTAAAAGGTTGATCCGATGTTACATTGTAACTCACGCTGTCCTTTAACCGAATAAAATCTACCACAATTACTTTGATATCTTCTGTATCTGCCGGGCATGTTTTATTTCTTGCTATTACTATGTATTGAGCTGAATTGTTTGCTTTTATTTGAATGCTGGAACTGTTTTGACCAGAAAGTATATCAGGGCCTGTCCATTGATATTTATCGGCTTCTCCGGATACACTCAACGTAACTATATCCAGCGGACAGACAGTCCTGCTTACCCCTTTGATGACGGTATTATTCAATACATTTATTTTAATACTGTCTGTCGTTGTACACAAATCCTCCCTGGCTGTTGCGCGATACGTAATCGAGGAAGTGGGGCTAGCAACCGGAGAGATTGCAGTTGCATTATCCAAAAAAATATCAGGACTCCAATTAATAATCTTAGATGATAAGCCGGTTAGTTTAACGGTCGAACCAATACATATCGTAGTATCTGAAGCTCCCTTAATCAGATCGGATGTAAGTATATTAATCCGAATGCTGTCATGTACTAAACATCCCTGACTCAATGCATTCAATATATACATAGATGGTCCGGTGGGTCTGAGTACAGGTGATGAACAATTGGTACAGGAGATACCTGATGATCCCGACCATCTTGCCTGAGTAATATCTTTTACAATCAATAAAAGAGAATCATTTCTGCAAATAGTACGATCGGGGCCAAGGTCAATTGGAACCGGAGCTTTCAAATTAATTGACACCGAATCAAATCGCTCACATCCTGTTCCGTCGCGAATTGCAACGACATAGGTCGTATTAGAGGTAGGAATTGCAATAGGGTTTTTACAAAACTTATAACAACTCAATCCTGATCTGGTAGAGTCCCATGTGTATGCAAAAACATCGTTAATGGCATTTACCAGTATTGCAATCGGTTCATCTTTACAAACCGTCGTATCATCAGTAATTTGAATATTTTTAATGGGATTGATCCTGGTTTGGATAGATTGATTAAATGACCTTGTACAACCATTTGGATGAATGGTAATAAAATGATATTGAGTACTCTGTTCCGGTCTGAATGTATAATCAGTACAGTTCGAACATAACATTGAATCTGCAGCCAGCCACTTATAACTCATCCCTTCTACAGGATTAAGAATAGTAGATTTTAATGTAACCAACGAACCAGCGCAAATTGAAGTGTCCCTCGACACTGTAGAAAATATGGAAGGTTTGACGTCAAGGTCCAAACGGGAAGTATCAGCGCAAGCATCCGCTGTTTTGACTACAAGAGATATAGTTTTTAAGCCCTGATCAAGTATCCTGATTAATGAATCACCAGTCTTAATTATATCATCATCTTGCCAATAGAATGATATAATTGGTTGTTCCAGGGATTTACTCTCATTAATTAATAAAATGGTATCACCGGCACAATATTCAGGTTGATCACCTGTAAATAAAGCACTGGGTTTAGCCGATAAGCTGAATAGGTTCTCATAGTGCGCTGAATCAGAACAGAATTCATTGGCAAAATAATAATTGACGGAATATTTTCCTGTCTGAACGGCATGGAATGGTTCCGGAATATGATCGAACGTAGTATCAATCCCTGTACTTTTAATATTGAACCGGATTTTTTGTACCAACGAAGAACTATAGGAAGAGTCTTTAAAAGAAAAATCGCCCTCGAAAGCACAAATCAATGAATCTGTAGCCCTGAGTCGACTTGTAGCATTATCTACAAGGATGCTATCCAATATTGCATATTCTGTACAAGCATTTGAATCAATTGCCACGAGGACAGGATAGTATAGTCCGGGTTCCTTATATGAATGTGTAAATAATTGTTTTCCGGACTTTTCACTTAAAGTATCCTGGCCTCCATCGCCCCACTCTAACAAGGCACTTGTAGTGTTTTCAAATGTCGTATTAAAATTAATGATGACAGGTGAGCAGATCTGGTGATTGGTATCTGTGGCAAAAGCAATACTTGGTCCATTGACACGTATGGCTGAGTCAATGATTAGGGTATCCCGGCATAACTCGGAGGATTTAGCTATTAACCTGACATTAAAATATCCTTGCTGGGAATATAAATGGGTAGGGTTTGTTTCACGATTGATACTAGTTTGATCCCCAAGGTCCCATTCAAATTTATCTACCAACTTACTGTTATTTTTAAATTTTGCAATCAAGGGACGGCATGTAGTCGAAGCAGAAATGACACTAAACAAAGCCTGCGGATCTCCGACTAGTACTGCCTTTGGGAAATAAATTGTGTCAATGCATCCACTTTCAATATCAGAAATGACAGCATTGACTTTATAATTTCCATTGGATTTATAAAAATGAGAACCTATTGTGTCAGAGGATGAAGTACCATCACCAAAATTCCAAATAATATTGTTCCAACGTCCAAGAATGTCAGGCGTGAAAATTGCTTTGTCTTTAATACAGACCAGAGTATCTGTTTGTATTGTAGCTTTGATTTTATTTATAGAAAGATCCAGAATGGCATCTGAAATACAACCTTTAATGGATTCTATATGAAGGGATATCCGGCTAGAATTGATGGTATCCAGTTTGATCTTAATAGTATCTTTATTCTGTACCGTACGAAGTTTATAAGCCCAGGTGATACGAATGATACTATCATTTACAAGCTTGCTGGCATTAAGTAAGGTCAATGAGCTATCCTGACAACGAATAGTTCTTGCTGCCATAATACCAGCATTCGATTGGTATATAGCAATAGAATCAACTGTAACAGTATCCATGCAGCCATCTACATCAGTGGCTATCAATGTCCCTTTAGAATTTATGCCAGTTGAAAAATGGAAGCTGGGATTTACTTCTGTTGAGTTAATTTTATCTGATCCTGGAAATTCAAAACTATAGTTAGAGGCATCTTCCGATAGATTAGTGACAGCAAGGTCTTGTGGAGCACAACCTGTTTTATGATCTAATTTAAAATCAGCCTTAATTACTTTTAGGTCAACTGTGCCCGTAATGCTTTGAGCACAGCCCAATGATTTATTGATTGCAGTGAAATTAACTGTATAATTTCCTTTCTTAGGATAGGTATAGCTGGGTTGATTTAAATCACTTTGATCCGAAGTAGAATCAAGTACACCAAAATCCCAATGTACTGAGTCCTGCCCCGATGAAGTATTAAGAAAAACTCTTTTTAATGGAAAAGCGCAGTCTTCTACCTTTGTAGAAAATTCTGCTTTAGCTCCAATAATATCTACATTTTCTGTAACGGTATTTCCATTGCATCCATAGTGAGAAGCAACATGTGATATGGTTAGAGGGCCTAGCTGACTATATGAAAATTGAAAAATCTTTGATCCCGATTGGGTTGCGGAATTACCTATTCCCCATAAATAACCATTAGTAAATGGAGAGCTACTGTCTTTTGCTTCCAGGTTAACTCCATAACAAATATTTTTGGGTAAAATCATTTTGGTAACTGGCTTATTCCCTAATTGAATCCAATTGTCATAAATCGCTGAATCCATACAACCCAAAGAATTCTGAACTTTTAACCCGATACTGAAACTTCCTGTATCTGACAGGGCAATAGTTGCAAAAGCGGTGTTGAATACTTTTGGTGTAGCAGTAAATACTGTCCAGGTAATTTTAGTAATAGGATCCGCGCTACTGGAACTTAGTTCTAGTGGATATGACAAGATTGGAGAGCAGCCTCGGAATGATCCTGTTAATAAAACGGGTTTTATTTTGTAGGCCCGTACAGTCTTATTCTCAATAAAAGCTGAACAACCAAATTCATTGATAGCGAGTAAACCTATTTTATAGTTTCCTTCAGTGCCAAACTCCAGGATGGGTTGTTGCTCTGTTGAGATCTCGGTCCCATTGGCAGTCCAGCTAAAACTTTTAGCATCCTCTGTTTGATTGGACGTAATTATTTTCAATGGAAACATACAACCTGTAGTGTCATTTAGTTTATAACCTACTTGTGGCAATCCATGAATGGTGATACCATCCTTCAACGTTCTGGTGGATATACAACCTTTAGCCATAATGGTATGCGTTATATTGTAATGGCCTGCATTTTTATAAGCGTGACTTGGAATATGACCAATGGAGGTAAATCCATCTCCAAAATCCCATAGATGACTATCTACATTAAAAACGGTGAATGGGTTGCCAAGCACTTCCTCATTAACACATGCACTGCTCTGTTGTTGCTGAGAAAAAGTTGCCAGATCCCTGACGATTACCGCTGATGGAAACACTTTTGTTGTTTTACAACCCGTCGGAGCATGAATAGCAGTAACGCTTAGATCATACGTACCTTTGCCCTGGTAAGTAATCGGAGGAGGTGTAAAACCAGAATACTTCTGACCGTTTCCAAACTCCCACTCATAGCTGATTTCACTGCTGTTTATACTTGTGTTTATAAAATTTATCTGACCAATAGAATCGCATATTGAATTATCAGGAATAGATATATCTACGGTCGGTTTTGGAATAACGGTGATCGAAGATTTGGTGACATTGGCGGAACATCCAGCTTCATCCTTCACACTAAGGGTAACAGCATATTGACCTGGATTTTCGTATACAGAGGCTACTTGTGCAAATTCCGATTGTTGAACGACTCCGGCGCTTCCATTGAGATCCCATATCCAGGAAACAATTTTTCCATTTGGTGATTTGGTAAGATCTTCAAATTTACCTTCCGTTCCCGAACAGATGACAGATTCCACTGTTTTAAAATTAGCGGCGAAATTGGCATTAACTTTTATAAAATCTAATTTACAATTGATGTCTTTGTTGCCTGCTGTATCGGTGACTGTTAAGCAAATTTTATATAACCCGGGAGTGACAAATACTTTTGAAGGATTGACTGTAGTTGAAATGGGACCCGTTCCAAAATCCCACTGATATGAACGAATAGGGCCTGTAGACAGGTTTTGAAATTTTACCTGCAAGGCACCACAACCTACCCGTTGATCTGTTGAAAATTCTGCATGTACCTGAGCCGCTGAAATAAAATAAAAAAGATTAAAGAATAAAATCAAATAAAAGGATCGTCTCATAATTGGCATCACTGGCACTAGTGTAAAGTTGACTTTAACCGGTGTAGGTTAATGGTAGTTCGATCAAATTTAGTCATTTCACCTTGAAGTACTATATACTTAAAAGTTAAGGAATAGAATTTAATTTTAAGTATAATTGCGTAATAGTTTAACATGCTGAAAATTGGAATTACGGGCGGAATAGCAACAGGTAAAACATTCGTGTGTACTCTATTTAAAAAGTTTAATATACCAATCTATAACGCTGATCAGGCAGCAAAAGATTTGGTAGAATCGGATAAAAAGTTAAAAGAAAAAATAATTGGTGCATTTGGATCCGAATCCTATACACCGACGGGATCTTATAATGTCGCATTTATCAGAAAAATCATTTTCCACGACGAGAAGGCTAAAAAGACCATTAACCGGATTATCCATCCTGCTGTTCTGAAAGATAGCCAGGAATGGTTTAATAAAAAGCAACTTCAAAACTTCCCCTATGCCATTAAGGAAGCTGCATTATTATTTGAAAGCAAAAGCAATGTTGACCTGGACAAAATAATAGTAGTTCATGCTCCGCTCGAACTGAGAGTTCAACGGCTTATGTTACGAGATCATATCAATGAATCTGAAGCCCTCCTTAAAATTAATTCGCAACAGTCACAGGATGAAAAAGTAAAGCTTGCTGATTATGTTATTACCAATGATGGCCTTCACCCTGTCATTATCCAGGTTTATAAATTACATCACCTGTTGCTTCAATTATCAAGTGATCATATAGCTCTTTAACTGGAGTGAACATTAAAGTTATGTATTTGAATATTAAGTCTGTTATTTTATGATTTTACAAGAATGTACCTTTGGAGTCTTAATTGATTAATGCATGAATTCAAACGATTATATCAACCTGGAAAACCTGTATGGAGCCCATAATTATCATCCACTACCAGTCGTATTGACGAAAGGACTTGGTGTACATGTATGGGATAAGGAAGGTAAAAAATATCTGGACTTTTTATCAGCCTATTCAGCAGTAAACCAGGGTCACTGTCACCCAAAAATAGTTGAAGCATTAATAGAACAGGCCTCGAAGCTAACACTTACTTCCAGGGCTTTTTATAATGATCAATTAGGGCTGTTTGAACAAAAACTTCATAACATTTTTGGGTACGATATGGCTCTTCCTATGAATACCGGAGCCGAAGCGGTAGAAACAGCTATCAAGCTTTGCCGGAAATGGGCTTATGAAATAAAAGGTATCCAATCGAATAAAGCAAAAATCATATTTTTTGAATCCAATTTTCATGGAAGGACCATGGGAGCTGTTTCAGCATCCACGGAATCCAGTAGTACTGGTGGATTTGGACCTTATTTGCCAGGAATAATAGTTCTTCCCTATGGTGATTTGGAGGCTGCAAAAGAATGTCTTGAAACAGAAGAAAATATCGCAGGTATTATTATTGAACCTATTCAAGGTGAGGCAGGCGTAATTATTCCTCCTGCAGGATATCTAAAAAAACTGGCTGCACTTTGTAAACAAAATCATGTTTTATTTATCGCTGATGAAATACAAACAGGACTTGGCAGGACCGGTAAACTCCTGTGTAGTGAACATGAAGGTATAAGACCTGATGTGGTATTATTAGGCAAAGCTATTTCTGGCGGTCTATTGCCTGTATCGGTAGTCTTAGCTGATAAATCAGTCATGGAAGTGATAAAGCCGGGACAACATGGATCTACTTATGGTGGGAATCCATTAGCTGCGAGGGTTGCCTGTGCTGCATTGGATGTTTTAATTGATGAAAATATGTGTCTGAATGCAGAGCTAATGGGAAATCAATTGAAAGAATCTTTATCTGTATTAAAAGAAGATTGCTCATGGATTTCTGAAATCAGGGGTCTCGGCTTGTTTCTTGCAATTGAAATCGATGATGCACCGGATAGTGAAACAGCCTGGAATATATGTCTTGCCCTTGCTAAACTTGGATTATTGGCTAAACCCACAAGAGGAAATATTATCCGACTTGCCCCTCCGCTGGTGATCAATCAGGTCCAATTAAAAGAAAGTATGGAAATTATCTCCCAGGCATTTATGAGTCATATGGCTTTGGTATAAGTTTTTTGAAGGGCTGTCTGCAAGTCTTTGTACCTGTGATGCAGGAAAATATAAGTCATCAAATTAAACAAACACCTTCAATTAAAGATTTTATTAAAAGATAAGATCATAAAAGGATTGTATGCCTTATAGAAAATGTTTAAACTAGATTAATAAATTTTGATAAAATATTGAATAATCAATGGGATACTACTTTTAATTTTCTTATTGAGTTAATTACACTTATATGAAATAGAATCCACTTTCACACTTGGGCTTTGGTCCTTGAAATACTATTTTAAAATCAGGTCTTTACGGAATAATAGAATTAACAACCGCAAAGAATAATGACGCTGCGTTAAAGATTTGGCAAATACAATAATTCGTTAAAATCATGTATTTTCGCAAAGCAATAATCTAAGTCATTAAAAGTAATGATATAGTTTGTTTCCCTTATAAAACCCAATAGTTAAAGAAGTCATTTTGAATACCCTTTACCCATTTTTCAATTCAAAGTGAATAATCTGACGTATTTACCCTTTTTAAACCAAACACATGAATACTTATACTCTTATTGGAACAAATCATAATGAAATTTTTACCAAAAATAAAAATTATGGTTTAGTACAACCTTTATCAAGATCTAAATTGGTCTTCAATCACAGCGTTTTTGCCAGAGTAAAGAACTGCTTTCAATGGCAGAAAGTCTTTTTAACCATATTATCTTTTTTCTTTTTAATTCAATTAACTCTATCTGATACGGGGGGATGCGGTGTTTATACGGTAACCTATACCATTAATCCTCCTAATAACTGCTCATCATCAAATGGGAGTGTTACAGTGAATTCAACTTCAGGTGGTACGGGGCCTTATTCTTACGTGTGGAATACTGTTAGTGGTCAATCAAGTATTGTTAATCAGTCTGGGAATAGTATTACCACTATCAAAGCGGGTATTTACAATTTACAAGTAACTGGAACTACGGGTGGAACATGTAGCTTTAATATAGTTGTAGGTCCTTTCCCAAGTATTTCGGGGTTGCCCCAACTAATACAATCGGTAGCTGGATCTAGTGTTACTGTTTCAGGAGTCAATCCCTCCAATGCTAATTCAATAATATGGGTAATTGACTCAGGAGCTGCTGCCGGAACTTTGATGAATGCTACTACACTTACTCCCACCTATAATTCAGATCCAACTCTAGATAAAGGCAAAGTAACAAGATTGAAATTAACTGCTAGTAGTGGTGGTTGTGGATCAGATATTAATTATTTTAGAATTAACTTTCCGACTAAACTTCCGCTTGAGCTCAAAGCATTCACAGGGCTTTCATCAGATTGCACTAATAAACTTTCCTGGCAAGTTGGAAATGCCAAAAACTTTAAACAGTTTGAAATAAAGGCAAGTAAAAATGGTAAAGACTTTAGTACAGTATCCATTATTCCATCAGTCCCATCAAATGGTTTTACAAATAATAATTATTTAAACAGGGAATATAGTTTTAATGATTCGAAGAATTCTTTTGGCAACTACTATTACAAATTAAAAATGGTGGATCTGGATGATAATTATGAGGATTCTAAAATTATCTTCATCAAAAATTCATGTTTTGGATCTTCTGCAAGCCTATATCCAAATCCTGTATCCAAATCAAATAATATTCAAATACAGGTAGCCGATTTTGGAGACCATATAAATGGACTAATCATAGATCTTACCGGAAAGATTATTTATTCAAATTTATTGATCAATGGTACGAATACTTTTGAATTGAATAGCATTCAAAGTGGGGTCTATTGGTTAAAGATCCAGGATGAAAATAAAAAGGAGGAGATATTAAAATTGGCTGTAACCAATTAGGTGGTTGAAGTCAGCTGTCCGACTAGACAACCGAACAAGGATTTTAATTTTTGCTTACCTACTCGAAGAGTGAACGGATTTTAATGCATTACCCTAACTTCCGGTTCAGGTATTAAAATGCAGTTAAAGCCCTAAGTTTTTGCGTCTGTATAATAAAAAAATACCCTCGTGATTTAGTAGATTAGACTACAGTCGCATAAATGTGGCTAAAGCAATTTATTTCGTTTAGGGTTGGCTAAAGCACCACGTAAATTAAAAGTGAAAGAGTTAATCAGAGGTTGACTTTGATTAATTCTTGCATTTGCCTAATCTTATTTACAAACAGAACCTTCTGTTGTAATTTATCCTAATCCGGATTTAAAATCCCAGTCCACTCAGGTTCAATTGGCAAATTTTGGTTATAGTATTCAAGGTCGACTCATCGATTTGACGGGCAGAGTACTTCAAACCCAAATCTTGCAAAACGGGACGAATACCCTTAATCTGACGAATATTCAAGCTGGTGTTTATTGGCTAGTCGTTCATGATTCTGATAAGAAAGAAAAAATACAGAAACTGGTTATCGCCCAATAAGTTCAGCCTTTGATTTTATTCCAAATCTGTCAATGATTTGTGAATAGATGATTTGATTAAATTTTCATATGAAGATCTTTTATCATATGAGTTAATTTTTTCATAATTTCGTGCTCGAGTTACACTTAAATAGGTAATTCGTGCGTAGGTACATTACAAGTTTTTTTATTAATCAATCATCCATGTTCAGAACCTTATCCAGATCTTTTTTGATCCTTCTGGTATTTGTTTGTATTTCCTTTCCGTTACATGCTCAAAAGACTTCGGTTTATTCTGATATCAATGCTCATTACAAAGAGGGACTGAGACTTTTTGCAGAAGGTGTATATGTCGCTGCAAAAAAAGAATTTGAAACCGTCCTCACCGATCCTCACCTTAGTGTAGAACCTGAGTATAAGACCTTACTATTGTATTCAGAATACTATTCTGCCATTGCCTCTCTTAGAATGAAAATGGAAGATGCAGATCTGATGGTTACCGAGTTTATTAAACGACATCGGCCTGATCCGATAGCTGAAAAAGCCAACCTTGAAGTTGCCAATTTCCATTTTGATCAAAAAAACTACAACGATGCTCTCGTTTATTACAAATTAATGGATACCCGGGGTCTTCCGGCAGATATGCTCAGTGAAATAAGATTTAAAGAAGGTTATTCCTATTTCTATAAAAAAGACTTTAAAAACGCCGAAGTTTCTTTCAAACAGGTGAAGGATCTTAAAGGGGAATATTATTTTCCTACCAATTATTATCTCGGCATGTCGCAGTATTTTCTGGCTAAATACGATGAAGCTATTGCCAGTTTCCAGGTCGCGAGTAAATCGATAAAATATGCTGACCTCATCCCCTACTACATCACGCAGATTTATTTCTCACAAGGCCAATATGATAAGCTTTTAACCTACACCAGACCTTTACTGGATGGAACAAAAAAAGTAGATAAAGAAGACCTCATCCGAAGGATGGTAGGACATACCTATTTCCATAAGAAAGATTATACCAATGCCCTGAAATTCCTGGAAGAATTTGAAAAAGGAAATAAAACCCTGGAAGAAGCAGATTATTATGCTCTTGGTTTTAGCAACTATGTAACCAAAAAGTATGAAAAGGCAATACCCTATTTTACAGCTATAAGTACCCAACAAAGTGAATTGGGCCAAAACTCTAATTATTACCTCGCAGATTGTTATTTAAGATCAGGAAATACCTTGTCGGCCCGCACAGCTTTTTATAATGTAAGTAAATTGCCTTACCAGCCAATCATCCGGGAAGAAGCACTCTTTAATTATGGGAAACTCTCTGCAGAACTGGGTTTTGACAGGGAAAGCGTCACTACACTCAATTCATTGACGCCACAATCAAAATATTATGAGGAAGGTCAAAACATTATAGGAGATGTATTGTCAAGGACCAGGGATTATGATTACGCTTTAAAAATCATAGAGTCTATTAAAAGCCCAGGACAAAAATTAAAGTCGGCTTATCAGCAACTTGCTTATAAAAGATCACTGCAACTGATCAACGATGATAGGCTAAGTGAAGCCAAAACTTATTTAAATAAAGCTATAGATCCTTCTTATGATAATAGAATAGCCACAGCAGCGCTATACTGGCAGGGAGACATTGCGCACAGACAAAAAGACTACGCTCTGAGTTCAGAATGGACCACCAAGTTCTTAACCGCCGCAGGGAGTGGCAGGGATTTGTTGGAGCCGTCTCAACTTACACTGGCTTATTATATGCAGGGATATAATCTACTTAAACAATCGTCCTACCTGGCAGCCGGAGAGCAATTTAAAATGGTCATCGACCGGATGAACAAAAAATCAGCTATCGTATCAGAATCGCAAATTTTAGCTGATTCATATCTGAGATCGGCAGATTGTTCATTTAAAAGAAATAAGTATGACGAAGCCATTGCTTCTTATGGACAAGTCATCAAAAATAAATTTGCGGGAAATGATTACGCGCAATACCAAACTGCTATCATCCAGGGACTCAAACAAAATCCCAAAGAAAAACTAAGAATGCTGAATGAATTGGTTAAAAGTCAACCCAGTTCAAAGTATGCAGATGAATCATATTATGAAATGGCTATTACCTATACGGATCAGGAACAACCGGATCTGGCCAATGCAAGTCTGAACAGGATCATTAAAGATTACCCACAGAGTAATATATATAACAGAACCCTGATCCAGCTGGGCCTCACATCCTATAACCTAGGTAATAAAACGGCTGCTTTAAATTACTACAAGGATGTATTCAGACACAATCCCACCAAAGAGGAATCACAGGATGCATTGGCAGCTATTCAGGAAATATATGTAGATGATCTGGGGCAATCCGATGAATATGTAAAATTCGTCGAGTCAATCCCTGGCTATAACCTCAGTAATTATGCTAAAGACTCGCTGAATTACAGTGTAGCTATACGGTATTATGAAGACGGACAATATGAACGGGCCGTTACGGCACTCACGGATTATATTCAAAAATTTCCACGTGGAATCAATATTATACCTGCTTTATTCCGCAGAGGTGAGTCCAACGTATTACTAAAAAAATATAATGAAGCGATGGTCGACTATGAAGCGTTGATCGCGAAAGGAAGGAATGAATATTATGACAAAGCCTTGTATAAAGCGGCATCGATCGCTTACAATTCACAGGAGAATTTTGATAAATCCTTTAAGTATTACTCTGAATTGACTAAATCAAATGTGGATGAGAATACCTTATTTGAAGCACAAATAGGTGCTATGAGGTCTGCATATCGTAAAGGACTTACCAATGAAGTCATTACTTACGGTGAAAAAGTAGTAAAATCTCCGCAGGCTACTAATGAGCAAAAATCCACCGCTGGTTTTTACCTCGGCAAAATATATTATGATCAAAAAAATTACCCAAGGGCGAAAGAATATTTGCAACCTGTAATAAGTCTTAGTGAAAACGTTCAGACCGCTGAAGCCAGGTATCTTCTTGCTAACATGTTGTACATTCAAAAAACACTTACTGAAGCAGAGAAGGCAACCCGGGATGCTATTCATTTAAATTCAGATCATCCTTATTGGGTAGCTAAATGCCTGATTTTATTGTCTGATATTTTCGTTGATAAAAATGATCTGTTTAATGCAAGGGCGGCGCTGGAAGCTGTCATTGAAAATTACAAGGATGATCCTGAAATCTCTAAAACTGCTCAGGAAAAGCTCGATATCGTAAAACGGAAACAAGCCAGCAGTAGCAAACTCAGACCGGATAGTCTGAAAGCAAATTCATTTTTTGATAATAATTGATAGAACGATATTTCATGAAAAAATATATTCATATAGTATTATTGGTCTGTGTTGCCGGTTTTATAAAAGCCCAGCAAAACCTGCCAGGTAGCGTGGTTCAGGTAGTTAAGGATTTTGAAGCGAGACTGGATGAAACAGAAAAGATTAAAGTAAACCCGGAATTACCCTATAACGATACTTCAAAAATAAAGTATCGATATGAGGTAAATCCCGGAATACAAGAACTTAAATATAGTGCACCACAGATCCGACCTATTCAAATAAAAGCTGCAGAGCCTATACCTGTTTATCCATTTTATCTCAAAGCAGGATATGGAATTCCCCAGGAAGCGTATGGAAGGTTATCGTATAGTTTTTCTAATGATGCACGTACCAAAATAGGAATTGACTTAACTCACCTCAGTGCCAACAACACAAAGAAAAACAACGCTCAACGGTTTTATGATAACGATCTGAAAGGACACATACTTTATCTCACAGAAGAAGGTATGGCTATACAGGGCGATGCCTTTGTCAGCAAAGATCGTTATTATCATTATGGACATTATGTTCAGAATCCGACAACTCAAACACCGAACGCAATCCTCAAACATGATTATGACTTGTTTGATATCAGTGCAAAGATTTTTAATCCAAAAATAAGTGCCAATGGTTTAAATTATTTTGCCGGTGTAGGAGTTTCCGCTTTAGTCGACAATCTTAATAGTAAAGAAAAAGGTGCTAATATCCATCTCGGAGTCACTAAATGGATTAAAGACAAACACTCTCTCAGCATTGAACTTGGCACTGACTTTAATAGTTTAAAAGATTCTGCCACCCAGGAATTAAATAATTTCTATGTCTTACCTTCTATTGGAATTCATGGTAAATCATTTGTCATTCAGGCAGGGCTGCGTGTTACATCACACAATGATGAGATAGCGCTTTTTCCAGTCGTATCATTGAGCGGCAGTATCGCCGGAAATCAATTGATGGTGATAGCCGGTGCGGAAGGTGGATTAAATAAAAATACCTACAGAACACTAAGCACCTATAATCCATTTATCACATCCCGGCCGATCCTTGTCAATAATGCTTCTACAGATTATTATGCAGGTATCAAAGGATCTGCTTCAACACTTGAATATGATGCCAGAGTCGGATATAAGACCAATGATCAACTTCCTTTATTTATACTCAATACACAAAATTTTAACCGGTTTAGTATAATATATAGAGATATCAACATCATTCATGGGACAGCTTCTGTGACATACCGTCCTTCCAAGGCTATTGTAATTAACGGAGCAGTAAATAAAAATGTATTCCGCAATAATATAGAAGCCAATGCCTGGGGCTTACCTTCTCTTGAAGTGAATGGATCCATTCAATACCTTTCATTGAATAAAAAACTTCTGCTTACCGGGGAAACATTTGTCAATGATGGAATTCCTTTTAAAGATGATTCCGGTATATCAGGAAAATCAAAGTTATTGTTGGATGTCAGTCTTGGAGCTGACTATCACATCACTAAAAATTTCGGTTTATTCGTACAGGCAAATAACCTTGCAAACAGTACCTGGAGAAGATGGTACCAATACCCTACTCTTGGACTTAATGCAGTGGGTGGCATTACAGTAAAATTCTAGATTACCTGATTGAAGTCCCCTTAAGGAAATTGAGTGTTCCTTATTTCAGGACATACATCACTTCCTTTACGGCTTTAATCACCTTAGCGGGATTTGGCAGCCAGGCATCGACCAATGTTGGTGCATAAGGAAGAGAGGTATCAGCAGCATTGACCCGGATGATCGGGGCATCGAGATAATCAAAAGCATGTCTTTGTATTTCGTAAGTCACTTCTGAACTTATTCCTGCAAAAGGCCAGGCTTCATCGACTACCACCAATCTGTTTGTTTTCTTTATGGACTCTACGATCGTTTTGTAATCGAGCGGCCTGATAGTCCTCAGGTCTATTACCTCAGCTTCTATTCCTTCTTTTGACAGCTCCTCGGCTGCTTTTTTAGCTACTTCAACCATTTTGTTATATGACACTATAGTAACGTCCTTGCCTGCTCTACGCACTGCTGCTTTTCCAATGGGCACCAGGTATTCCCCATCCGGAACTTCACCTTTAAATCCATAGAGTATCTCGGACTCCATCATACAAACAGGATCATTATCGCGAATGGCAGATTTTAATAAACCCTTTGCGTCAGCCGGATCAATACAAGAGGTTACTTTCAACCCTGGTACATTTGCCATCCAGGATTCAAAAGTCTGCGAATGTTGCTGAGCTAGCTGCCCTGCTGATCCGCTAGGCCCACGAAATACGATAGGACATGCAAACTGACCGCCGGATTGGCTCAAGGTCTTCGCCGCATTATTTACAATTTGATCAAAAGCGAGTATCGCAAAATTCCAGGTCATAAATTCAATAATTGGCCTTAGACCATTCATGGCTGCACCAACTCCTATCCCAGTAAAACCTAATTCAGAAATAGGTGTGTCAATGACTCTCATAGGACCAAATTCCTCCAGCATACCTTTGCTTACTTTATAAGCACCATTATATTCTGCCACTTCTTCTCCCATCAGAAATACGGTGGGATCCCGACGCATTTCTTCAATCATTGCTTCTTTCAACGCATCTCTTAAAGTCAGTATTCTACTCATATTGAATTTTGAATTGCAAATTTAGTCATTTTGCTAAAAAAGAAGGGTGATCAATAAACTGAAACTTCATTCTGGTGACATTTTCACACCACTCAATCCTGTTTTCAACCCAAAAGGATAAAATCATCTATTCTGACTCATTTAGATTTTTTATTTTACTTCCCCTTGGGACTATGAATATCATACAAATAAAAGAAATATTAGCCCTTCACTATTCACTTACCGGAGACCTGGAGATGATCTATTCTGAACTGGATGCAGTATATTCTCTGAGCACGATTTCCAATCAGAAATTTGTTATTAAAATATCTAATCCTTCCCGTTCGCGGGATATCTTAGAATTGGAATCCCGGATCATAGAGCATTTCAGAAATTCTTCTTTCCCTTATCAACTACAGGAAATAATTCGCACGGTTGAAGGAGAAGAAATGGTAAACATTGATCAATTCCATATCCGGGTTCTCGCCTGGATTGATGCAAAATTACTAGCTGAATGCAATCCTTCTTCAACCGTGACGAGAGATTCTATTGGTCAAATGCTTGGTCTGGTAAGTCTTAATTTGAAACAATTTAATCATCAGGCAGCGCATCGGTCTATTAAATGGGATCCTTCCGGTTTACCTTGGATTAAAGATTATATCGACCTGTTACCTACAGAATGGCAGCTCCGATTTAATGAGCAACTGGACAAGTTCGAAAGATTATGCCTTCCAATATTGGATCAATGTCCAAAACAAATCAATTATAATGATGCGAATGATTACAATATACTATGCCATTGGAATGATGCTGAACAGGTTTTTGTAAGTGTTGGACTTATCGACTGGCTCGATGTAGTATATACACATAGAATTAATGAACTCGCCATTGCCTGCGCTTATTGCATTCTGAAATTACCTGACCCATTAACTGCAGCCGCTGAACTGGTGTCGGGGTATCATCGTGTAAATCCACTGGAAGATGCCGAATTGAAAGTCTTGCCCCATATGATCCTGTCGAGATTGATGATCAGCGTTACCGTATCATCTATCAATAAAGCACAACATCCTGAAAACAATTATTTGCAGGTTACGGAGACTGATGCCTGGAATCTGATAGAAAAATGGATGAGTATACACGAACATCTTGCATATTATACATTCAGATCAGTATGTGGTAAGGTGCCTGTGCCCGATTCGTTGCGATTTGTCGAATGGACAGGGGGTAAATCGTTTTCTTCAATCGTTCCTGAAAAAATATTAAAGCAACCAAAACGCATCGATTTAAGTGTAGGTAGTGAGGAGCTTGGACATTTTTCAAATTTTACAGACGAACGATTATTAAATAAAAATGTTGAGAAATTATTTTCAGAATCAGAATACTCAGTAATCATTGGATCGTACAATGAGATCCGGCCCATTTATACCACAGACAGTTTTAAAAAAGAAAAAAACGATGGGCCTTCCTGGCGGACGGTTCATATCGGACAAGATTTTTTCGCTCCATTCGGAACGGAGATTTACGCACCCTGTGCTGGTAAAATAATAAGTTTAAAAAATAATATTGGATCCAGGGATTATGGGCCTACTATAATCATGCAACATAAAGACCAGGATCTGGAATGGTATTCTCTTTATGGTCATTTATCTGAAACATCATTTGATCTTATTAAAGAGGGAGATTCGATTGCACAAGGTCAACAAATCGGTTTTATTGGAAATCAGTCTGAAAATGGTGGATGGCCACCTCATGTTCATTTTCAAATCATTCTTGACCTGCTTAATTATACCGGAGATTTTCCAGGTGTAGCAGATTTCAAGGATTTAAATGTCTGGCTGAATCTTTGCCCAGATCCATTTTTGATCACAGGTATCAAATCGATTCCAGCAGAGATCCAGACCGTGGATGAATTGATTCATCGCAGAAAGAAATTACTTGGAAATAACCTTTCCCTGTCCTATAAGAAACCACTTTGGATAAAACGCGGAATTTATCAGTATCTCATTGATCATACAGGGAGGCTATATCTGGATACGGTAAATAATGTAGCTCACTGTGGACATGAACACCCGAGAATAGTTTCAGCAGGCACCAAATCCATGTCCATTTTAAATACCAACACCCGCTACCTCCACGAAAATATCCTGGAACTTGCTGAAAACCTTTTAAGGAAAACAAACAACCATTTTAGCGTATGTTATTTTACTAATTCAGGTACAGAAGCGAATGAACTTGCCATAAGAATGGCTAAAAATTTTACCGGTTCGAAGGATATCCTGACTATGCAATGGGGTTATCATGGTAATAGTAATATGATGGTAGACTTAAGTTCTTATAAGTTTGACCGTAAAGGAGGTACTGGCAAACCACATCATACCCATGTAATCCCTATGGCTGATCCATTGCGTGGAAAATATGCCGGTCAACCAGATCAATCAACATTGTATTTGCAGGAGATTCAAAAAATCCTGGATAACATTGCAACTCAGGATTCAAAACCGGCAGCTTTGTTCGCTGAATCAATTATAAGTTGTGGTGGCCAGATTGTTTATCCTTCTGCATTTTTTTCAAATGCCGTCGACAAGATCAGAAATGCCGGTGGCATTTACATAGCAGATGAAGTGCAAACAGGATTAGGAAGGACCGGTGAATATTTTTCTGCTTATGAGATGTATGGTGTAATGCCTGATATAATGACTTTAGGAAAACCATTGGGAAACGGACATCCTATTGGTGCCGTATTGTGCACTTCAAGGATTGCAGCTTCATTTAATAATGGTATGGAATACTTCAATACGTTCGGCGGTAACCCCGTAAGTTGTGCCATTGCTACAGAAGTACTGCAAGTCATAGATGATGAAAAATTAATGGAGAATGCTTTATTGATTGGCAATTATTTAATCAAAGAATTAAATCTGTTTAAAAAAGAGTTTAAGATTATTGCGGATGTTCGTGGACATGGATTTTTTCTTGGCATAGAATTATTGAAAAACGAACGACCTGCGGGAAAAGAAGCAAATTATCTAACTTCCAGAATGCGTGAACATGGAATTCTGATGAGTACCGATGGACCAGACGATAATGTAATTAAAATCAAACCGCCTATGTGTTTTGATATGAATAATGCCGAAGAAGTTTTGGATCGTATGAGAACTATTCTTAAAGAACATCCTTTTCAGGACGGAATTTAAATTGACCCTTATCTTTTGTTTAAGGGTATTACAAGTTTTAGCGCTGACCAGTCTTGATCTATTGAAGCCACTTTTACATCTACCAATCCCAAAGCCAGGGCGGAATCCCGGATCATATTTTCATTCAGTTCACTTTTCATTCCTGAAGACTTTTTGAACCAGGAAACCCATATCATTCCATTGGAGATAATTTTATCCTTTAGAGTAGTAAGCCTCAATTCCATGGATTGAATGGTATTGACAAATATCCAAATCACCTGATAATCCTTACTGGATTTTGAATCAAGATCAAATAAAATAGAATCATTTTTTAAAGTATCAAGGATAAAGGAAGGCGCATTGACCAGCAGAATCTTTTGGTCTTTTTTTATTCCAATTTTTTTGAGCAGTGGAGTATCATATTCTTTGTGACCGGACATAATTGATATTTTTTTGATGGGCCTTATCAAGATATCTTTTATATGGTGATTCTCCCCAGGTCAGTGTCCAATCTGGTATCTCTTCAATATTATGAAAGCTATCCAGGTACCTCTTTGATTGATCTATTCTGTCGTAAATCTGTTTTTTTAAATTAGAAGGATGACCATGTCCTGGCACAGCAATTTTTATATCATGTTCTGTAACTATGGATCCCGCTGTTTCCAGAGTTTTATAATACTCTACTAAACTATCTTCTATAAATGGAAATTCAATGTCTGATAAGTAATCACCGGCAACCAGGAGGTTTAAAGCAGGTATCACAGTAAACAGGCCATCGGGAGTATGCCCCCCTGCTTTATAAAACAATACTTCAAGATTACCCAGTAGGGATATCGAAGGATCCTTCGGATTTATAGGACGATCCAAAACAGGAAATTCAATCTGAAGAGACCGCTCCAGGTAAAATTCGTGATCCGTTTCGATGATCTGGTTCAAAATTTTTGTTTGATCAGGTCTTTCAGACATCATAAAAGAGCCTACTTTTTTAAAATCTGTAAATTGATGGTCTCCGGCGATATGGTCAAAATCACCGTGTGTATATATCAAAAAACGATTTGATCCTTTATATCTGATTACTTCATTATGAATCGCTTTTATTTCAGATTCGGTATATGCCGGATCCCATACAATGGTAGTTTCCTGGTAATGGCAAACCGTGGAATTTAGTTGCCAAAACGCACTTTGGTAAACTTGGATATGGTCTGAAATTTTCTTCATGTAAGGGTGTAAAAATAAGCTAAGGACGAGAAATCCGCTCCGGTTTTGGTGATGTCACTAATATATTATGAAAAAAAAAGATATTCATTTTAAGACAAATTTTAACATATTAAATTTTAATGACATGTGTATTAAACTGCTTTTTAACACTTAATGATTTAATATTTTTATCCATCTATATCATATTGTTATTTTATTGAATATCAAACGGTTAGTGAATGAATTTGGTATGGTTTTGGAAAAAGCTCTGGTATGACTTTAGATAAAATTCTATTTAAACAAAATTAATTTATTGAAATAATCAAACACTTTCTAGAATGAAAAAGACAATTACCTTCCCAAGTTTAAGACGATGTTGGCTCCCGGTGTTGCTGACATTGTTCTACGCATTGAACTTGAACGCACAGACTTGTAATCTCGTGTGTAATGATCATATCAATGCATCTATGCCGGCTAACAGTTGCGAGAGATCATTTACTCCCGCTGATTTTCTTAACAATCCAACCGCACAATGTGCCTACATTGTTAAATTAAGCTACCCCTGGGGGACGAATAAGCTTAATGGGGATAATGTGGATCGAAGCCACGTCGGGTATACCTTTGTTTATAGGGTTACCGATTCAGCCACCAACAATAGCTGTTGGGGCTTAATTACCGTTGAGGATAAGGCAGGTCCTCAACCTTTATGTAAAAACACAAAAGTTTCCTGCTTCCAGGTTTCCCGACTTACTGAAATAGTAGGTGAGGTCATTGACAATTGCGGACAACTTGGTTCAGCAGCCATCGAAAAATTAACGTGGGCTGATTTTGGTTGTATTGATCCCCGCGGTTTGGGATCTGTAATCCGTAATATTCGTACCTGGGATGAATGGGGCAATTCTGCTACCTGTACTGATACCTTGATTATCGGTCGTGACTCCCTTTCAAAGACTATTAAACCGGATCAGATTGAAGTGGGTTGTAGAATTAAATGCAAGAATAATGTAACAGGTAATTATGATTTACTACAATTCTCTAGTGATAAATCAAGCCCTAATTATCCTACTCCTGAAGTATTATTGAAATTACAAAAAAGCGACACCTTTACAGTGGCTAAAAAATGTATTAACCCATTATTAAAAGTAGTTCCTTATATCCGGGATAGTGTATTATATGTACAGGGTGCATTATGTTATTTAGTGGATTCCATTATACCTATGTATCCTGCACCAGGTGGTTTCTGTAAAACAAGTCTTACATGGACAGATCAGGTAATTCCTGTATGCGGTACTGGATTTAAAATCAGAAGAGAATGGCTTATTGCTGATTGGTGTGCACATCGGGATACGACGTATGTTCAATATATCAAAGTAGAGGACAAAGAAGCACCTATAGTATTATCAACAAGTAAGTTAAGATATGATGTATATGTCGGACCACATGATTGTTTTGCTGATGTAAATCTGCAAGCACTGGATATTTCAGATTGCGACATTAATACGAAACAAACTTATCTTGTAACGTATGATTTAGGAGGACATGGTGGCAAGGTAAATATACTAAGTGGAAATCTGCCGGCGACGATAAAACTACCCGCCATTGTTGCTACCTCTGAAAATGAATTGAAACACCGTATAGCTGTTACCATTACGGATGCTTGTTATAACCGCAGCGATACCGCAATAAGAGTAAATGTTACTGATATTACACCGCCAAATCCAGTTTGTGATGAAAAAACCGTAACCACAGTTGATCCTGCTACCTGTTGGGCAAGAGTATATGCTGTAGACCTGGACAATGGCAGCCGTGATAATTGCTGTAATCTCCTGCATTTTGCTGTCGCTTCTATGGCAGATATTGATAAAGCCAGAAAAGATTGGACTGCTTATTGGGAAACCAATTGCAAAGCTGATTATTGGAATTATAAAACTGAAAATCTCGCTGATAATAATGGATTCTATTATGATGGATTCTTAGAGCAATGGATTAATTGTTTTGTATTCAAAGATTATATTGATCTTAAAGACTGTGGAGAAAACACAGTAGTACTTCGGGTATACGAAGCCTGTGGAATACCTTTATATGATCCTCATGTATTCCCATGTTCTGAACATGATTGGTTTACCTACAACACTTATGAACTTTGCAGAGCTTGGCATAACTATACCTTCTTCTACACAGGTGTTACACGAACATGCTATTCATCTCTACCTATGCAGTGCAGGTCAACTTATCAAACCTGGTTTAACACGTATGATGGAAATAGTAGTTTAATAAATAAACTCGCCGGAGGAAAAAATAAATTATTGGCTCCATTCTATCCTGGTGCAATTACATACTATAGTTTCCTTTACGATCATTGCCGGTTCTTCTTCCCACGTACACTTACAAATAGTTCTATTCCGGTAGCCCCAGGTAATACTTGTTCTGCCAGATTGTATAATGATTGTATGGTCAATGTACATGTAGACGATAAGACACCACCAGTGTGTCAGGAACCATACGATATATATGCGTTTTGTGATGGTGTAACAAGTGATTCATACTGGAGAAAAGAATATGCCCAAAATGGATATTATGGAGCTTGCCAGGATGAATCCTATACAAGTGATAATTTTACAGACTTTACCTGCAGAGACTTTAACGGTACTCCCTACAATTTAATTGAATGTGATGTAGAAAATGGATCTACCGAGGACAGCAAAGATGCTACTGGTAAAGAATACGGTTGGTATGGTTGCAGCATATATGGTGCTCCTCATTCACCATCTGATCACGGGCCAATTATTGATCCATGTGAAACTAAAGATTCATGGACACCAATTTATTGTCATACATGGTTGTGCTTAGACGCCAAAGACAAATTAGGCAAATTTGATGCTAAAACACTATTTGACATACCTGTTGCTAAACAAGGTAATCCGGGTAGTACATTAGCGGGTACAGGTAAATTCTATATCTGGGACAATTGTGTAGAACCTACGATTAAACAAGAAGATGAAAGTAAAGTAGATAATTGTGGTGCAGGATGGTTAAGACGTACTTGGACTGCCACTGATAAATGCAATAACAAAATCATTTGTGATCAAAAAATCTATTTGAAACACCGGTCTGATTTTGAAGTAGAATTTCCAAAAGACGTACGAACTACTTGCGGTGAAGATAATATAGATCCAGCGATCACCGGTCGACCTATCGTGATGGATGATGAATGTGAACTAGTTGGTGTAAATTATGAAGATGTTCGGTATGATATCGTTCCGGATGCTTGTTATAAAATTGTAAGAACCTGGACATTGATTGACTGGTGTAAATACGATCCAAACCAACATAGCCGTAGAGCAGAAGTAATCGTAGATGACCGTAAAATAGCTGACGTAGAAAACAGGTATTGTGTGTATAGACATTTGAAAGATGAGGGCGATGGTTTTATCTCCTATATTCAAATTATCAAAGTTATAGACACGATTGCTCCTATGATCGTAAAATGTAAAGATGATACACTCTGTATTATCGCCGGCTATGACGGAAAAGGTACAGAACCAGGTGGTGCAAATTGTACAGTACCTTCTTATAAAAGCCCTGACTTTAAAGCAACAGACAACTGTTCAGCTCCAAATCAAATCACATTCCGATGGGAATTAGATCTTGATAACAATGGTACGGTTGATCGGACAAGTACTCAAAATGTCAAAAATTTTGAATCCAGTGAGTTGACAGTAGGTAAACATAAATTATGGATTATAGCTTTGGATAATTGTGGTCAGGCAGACACAGACTTCTGTTACATCACCGTAAGAGATTGCAAGAAACCAACTCCATATTGCTACAATGGTATAGCTACCGTCTTAATGCCAACCAGCAAAGAGATTACAGTATGGGCCACTGATCTGAATGCAGGAAGTTATGATAACTGTACGAAGAAAGGAGATTTACGATATTCATTTGATGCTGCAGGAAGTGAAGCAAGTCATGTGTATACCTGCGCAGATATCATAGGTGGTGTATCTTCTACTGTCAATGTGACTGTATATGTTTGGGATGCTGCAGGAAATAGTGATTTCTGTACAACGTATCTGCTGATCCAGGATGGCAGTGGTAATGTATGTCCGGACAATGCTGCTTCAATAGCTGCCATTACCGGTAAGATCACCAATGAAAATAAAGAAGCTGTTGAAAAAGTAAGTCTTGATCTTAAGAGTAGCATTAATATGCCGGCATTCGTTACGGATGTGAATGGTGGTTATGCTTTCAAAGGATTGCCAATTAAAGACAATTATACGATCACTCCTCAGCGTAATGACGATCCAATGAATGGTGTAAGTACGATTGACCTAGTGTTAATTCAAAAACACATTCTTGGAGTAGCTACATTAAATTCAGCGTATAAAATGATCGCTGCGGATGTAGATAAAAACAAAGACATCACTGTATTGGATCTTATCGAATTGAGAAGGTTAATCCTTGGTGTGTATGAAAAATTCCCGAATAATTCCAGCTGGAGATTTGTACCAAAGTCTTATGACTTTACCAATATCTCTGCTCCGCTTCAATCAGCGTTCCCTGAAAGATTGGATATTAATCCGCTTAGTCAGGATGAATTGAACAAGGACTTTATCGGTATCAAAGTAGGTGATGTAAATGCTACTTCTGCATCCCATAGTTTATTAGGTGCGGAAGCTCGTGAAGCAGATGGAATCCTTAAATTCAGAACCATGGATAGAAATCTTAAAGCAGGAGAAGAATCACTTATTGAAATAACTTCAGACAATTTCACACATATCGAAGGATATCAATTCTCAGTAAACATACCTGGATTGACAATTACCGATATTAAACCAGGTGCTTTGAAGGTAACTTCTACCAACTTTGGTATGACTAAATTGAATCAGGGTTATTTCACTACCAGCTGGAGTGATATCACTAAATCTGGTGCTTCTACTTCAATAAACAAAGGTGAAATCTTGTTTACATTGAAAGTGAAAGCTACCAAAGACCTGACCTTAAGTGAGAATATAAGATTCAATTCCAGGTTTACAAGAGCAGAAGCTTATGCGGCAGATAATAGTGGAACTAAATTCCTCAATGTGTCTCTTGAATTCAGCAATAGCTCTGTAACTAAAGGCAATTATACCCTGTACCAAAATACTCCTAATCCATTCAAAACTTCTACGATGATCGGTTTTGAATTGCCAAAGAGTGAAAAAGTTAAGATCAACATTACAGATGTAACCGGTAAGACTTTACGCTCCTATTCTGTCGATGGATTGAAAGGAACTAACAACCTCGTGATTAACAGAAACGAGTTGAGTGGCGCAGGAGTGTTGTATTACACGCTTCAGTCAAAAGCGTTTACCGATACAAAGAAAATGTTGCTCATAGAGTAGACCAGAACGCGTGATCAATAATTGATCTTTTGATAGAAATGCTGTCTTGATTAAGGGTCCGGTTGAAAAAACCGGACCCTTTTTTTTTATAATTATTTACAAATAAAAAACCAGGCAAAAGTGCCCCGAGTTTAACCTTACTACTTTTTTGAGAAAGTACATGAAGTTTACCGTTTTTATCATTTTTCGCTATAATTCATGAATCACGGCTTAAGATTTCATCTAATATTATATAATTAATAGCTGCATAAAAACAAGAGTATAAGGTTCATCTATACTCATATTAAACAAGAGTTTTATAAGTTAAATCAATATTTCATTATGAGTCTATAAGAGCATGGTTTTTGCATTAATCCTTACTACTTTTCGTACTTATAACTAATTAATAATCACCGTGAAGAACTTAGTTTGCTATTCCATATTTGTAACCTTATTATTTGCCTCAACTTTTAAATCATTTTCACAAAACTGCAATCTTTCATGCATTCAGAAAGTCAACGCCTCAATGCCTTCCAATGTGTGTACAAGAACATTTGACCCAAAGGATTTTCTAACGAACCCTGATCAGAACTGTACTTCTTACACACTCAATCTTCGATATCCTTTTGGCACCAGTTCACTCAATGGAAATAATGTCAACGTCTCACACATTGGTTACACATTTGTTTATGAAATCACTGTCCCAGGCAATAGTTGCTGGGGTTATATCACGGTAGAAGATAAAGCACCGCCACAACCCTTCTGCTTCACTACCACTATTTCATGTTTTCAATTTGCAGATATCAATGATTTGGCAAAAAAAATAATTGATAACTGCACCGAGGAAGGCAAATCCGTTATTGAAAAAATAACCTGGACAGATCTTGGATGCACTGATTCACGAATAACAGGACAAGTAGTCCGGGAGATACGAAGTTTCGATAAATGGGGAAATTCCGGTGCTTGTAAGGATACTTTAAATATTCGAAGGGATTCATTTCCACTTATCAAATGTCCTGATGAAATCACTTTGAGTTGTCTTATGAAATGTAAAAAAACCAATAATACAGGAGCTTCCAGTGACGAGGCCAATTTTGATACCTTTTCCTTTTCAACGGATCCAAAAAGTCCGAACTATCCTAGTCCTGATAAACTTATTGATTTGCAAAAAAGAGATACGTTTAATAGCAGTGTTAGAAAATGTATACCAGCCAATTTACTCGTAGTTCCTTATATCAGAGATAGTGTTTTTAGATTAGTAAATGGCGTGCGCACCCTCACGGATACGCTTGTAAGTATGTATCATTCTACAGGGTTATTATGTAAAATGTTGGTTTATTATAATGATATGACTTTCATAACTTGTGGAAATACATTTAAGATCAGGAGAGAATGGAGATTTACCAATTGGTGTACAGGTAGAGATTCAATATGTGTCCAATATATTAGCGTTGAAGACAAAACGGCTCCTCTGGTGACCTCTACGTTTTCGATTCCATATAAAGTCAACAATCATTATGGAAACATTATAATTCCCGGAAGACGGATTGATCTGGTTAGCAATGTCCATGATTGTAATGCTTCATTCTGTATTGACAGTCTTACGGTGGAAGATTGTTCAAAAGTCAGGCAAAATTTTACATTAACTTATGATAACCCGACGAAACCAGGAAACGTGATAGTCAAATCAGGTCTTCCCGGCGATTGTCTTACCCTATCTGCGGCACCCAATAATTATTTATTTTCAAACTTAATGTCCGATCCAAATACAATCCCTGATGTTTTTAAAGACTTTAGGTTGCCCAGGAGTTGTTATCCTATCTTTTTCACCAGCCGCGACGATTGCTTTAATGTCACTTCGAGCAATATTATCTATACGGACAAATACAATAATGTAACGAATACGTTGCCATTGGATGGAATTGCAGGAATTTATTTAGTCTGCATTTCCGATGAGACACCACCAAACCCTGTTTGCGATCAAATTACTCAAACTACGGTAGATCCTGACCAATGCTGGAGTCGGATTTATGCTGAAGATCTTGATAATGGAAGCAAGGATAATTGCTGCAATCTTTTGCATTTTGCAGTGGCTCAAATGGATACCGTAGACTTTTACAGAAAAAAATATGCTAAACAACTGGAAGACTCTTGTGGCAAAACCGACTATTGGAAATATAAAAATGTCTATGATCAGATAATTGAAAATTGGATAAATTGTTATGTTTTCAAAGATTATGTAGATGTTACCGAATGCAAACCTCTGCAATTAGTACTTAGGGTATATGAAGCATGTGGAGTCCCCAGATATGATGAGCATGTTTTTAAATGCAGTCCCCATAATTGGTTTTGCTATAATACGTATCCAACCTATATGCTTTGGCATAATTACTGGTTGAAACACGATCCGTCACTTGCCTGTGCGACTCCTTTTCCATGGCTTTGCTTAAAGGAAAATTATAGACTGATCAGAGACCTTATATATAGCCCTGATGATCTTTTTATTCCGGCTTATCCTGGTGCCACACAACTTTTACTGGATAATAAATTCCCGTTAAGAGCTGCTTACTGTTACCCGGAATTTTTTACTGAGTCAGCTAAGGATGTTTCAGAATTGTCTATTGAAGAATTAGCACCCGGAAATACATGTAGTAAACGACTATACAGTGATTGTATGGTAACCATATTAATTGATGACAAAACACCTCCCGTAGCACAAGATCCCTATGACAAATTCTTGTACTGCGATAATTTATCATCCAGGGAATCAGATCAATTCGAATATGCTTCATGTAATGATAACTCCTGGATCCCAGACAATGGAAAAGATCTTAAATGTGTGGATGAATTTAACCTACCCTATAATGAAATCGAATCTAACAAGGAAAATGATAGTGATGATTCCGATACGACGGATCCAAATGGTAAGTTTTATGGCTGGTATGGTTGCAATATTTACAATATAGGCCACCCCGATGAACATGGTATCATTCCTTCCTGTCCTACATCTGATTCCTGGGCTCCTATTTACTGTCGAAGCTGGCTCATCCTGGATCAAACGGACGCTGCAGGAAAAGTTAATCCATCTGAATATTTTGATAAGCCTGTACTTAAAAGTGGCAATCCAGGTACGTCTTCACCGGGTGAGAATAAATTCTTTATCTGGGACAATTGTTGGATTGATACCACCAGCCTGACTTCAAAAGATGAATCGTATTTTGATAAATGTGGAAATGGATGGATTAAAAGGACCTGGACTGCAAAAGATAAATGTTTTAATTCCGTAACTGTTGATCAAAAAATTACGACGAAACACAGATCTGATTTTGAAGTTTTATTCCCTGCGGATACCATGACACTATGTGGAAATATTGGGGATCTCTCTCCTGAAGCAATTGGTACCCCTGTGATTATGGATGATGAATGCGAATTGGTAGGGATCAATTATTCAGATCAACAATTTGATATTGTTCCGGATGCTTGCTTTAAGATTGTAAGAACCTGGAGATTAATTGATTGGTGTAAATACGATCCTAATGAGCAACACCGTGATCAGGACATTATTGTAGATGATCGCAAAGTCGCCAATTCTATCAAACGGCCATGTGTATACCGGCATATCAAAGATAACGGAGATGGCTATATGACTTACGTTCAGATCATCGTGATCAAAGACACTATTCCTCCTTCGGTCCAACATACAGACGATACGGTATGTATTTATGATATTAATTGCGCTTTACCTTCTGTAAATATTCCATTTACCGCAACGGATAATTGTACGCCGGCCAATCTAATAACTTACCGTTGGGAGATGGATGAAAATCCAAGTGTTGCTGACCTTGCTGGTAAAAAATACAATAGTGGCAGTATTGACAAAAGATCCGGAGCTAATGTCACATCACTTACTTTGGTACAAAAAATTGGAGTCTCACTAGTCACCGTTATAGCAAAAGATAATTGTGGCAATGAGAACTCCACTACGTTTATACTTACCATAAGGGACTGTAAAAAACCTACTCCATATTGTTATAATGGAATAGCCACAGTCATCATGCCTTCGACCGGATCAATTTGTGTATGGGCTTCCGATTTAAACGCTGGCAGTTATGACAATTGCACCAGCAAAGAGAACTTAAAATTTAGCTTTGGTAGTCTCGCTGCAGCCGATAGTTGTAAAATGCTTGACTGTAAAAGTATTCCCAATGGAATGGCGGCAACCTTCCCGGTAGACATTTACGTATATGATGAAGCGGGCAATTTTGATTTCTGCAAAACATATATTAATATCCAGGATGGATCAGGAGATGTGTGTGATGATGCGCATAGTATAAATGGAAGTATTTCCGGTAATATTCAGACACAAATTGCACAACCGGTAGAAGATGTGTTTGTGGATAATTTATCCACTACTACCCTGCCCTCGTTTAAAACTACCAATGCTGGCCAATATGCTTTTACAAATATTCCTTTGAATACAAATTATTCAATCAAACCGATCAGAAATGATCATCCTGAAAACGGGGTTAGTACGATTGATTTACTGATGATCCAAAAACATTTACTTGGACAGGAACTCTTAAAGGATCATTATGATTTAGTTGCTGCTGATATTAACCATGATAAAGAAATTACCACAATAGATCTGATCGAATTACGGAAGTTAATTTTGAATATTTATCAGGAATTTCCAAACAATACGAGTTGGCGTTTTGTGCCAAAGGCATTTAATATAGATGCAGTACATCCTTTTGATTTCCCTGAAAAACTGGATATCAGCAGTTTAAATTCAGATGAACTTAACAAAGACTTTGTAGGAATCAAAGTAGGAGATCTTAATCATACTGTAACAGCTCATTCTCTGCAGGGAATGGAATCAAGGTCGTCCACACCGAATCTAATTTTTATCACGGAAGACACAAAAGTTAATGCAGATGAATTGGTAACAATTCATATTAAAGCGGATGATTTTAAAGGCATACAAGCCTTTCAATTTACACTTTCTCATCCTGACCTCACACTTATTTCCATCCAGGGTGAAGGATTAGCTATTGATCAACGCAATTTTGGAGTATTTAAAGATTATATCACCGCAAGCTGGAATCAAAGTACTTCCAAAACAACAACTGCAGGTTTACCTTTATTTTCAATCACCTTCAAAGCTAAAAAAGCATTGCTATTAAGTAATAAAATAACCATTAATTCAAACAGGACTATTGGCGAAGCTTTTGATGGAAAAAATATTTTAGGAACGGTATTACATTGGAGTAATAATAATGCTGTTTCTGCAACATTTGGGTTGGATCAGAACATGCCAAACCCATTTTATTCCAGGACGACTATCGTTTTTAATCTTCCAAAAGATGAAAATATCAGGATTAATGTGACAGACCTTATGGGCAGAATAGTTTTCCAAAAAAACATGAACGGAGTGAAAGGGTCCAATCGATGGGATCTTGACCAAAATGTATTACCAGGTGGAGGTATTTATTATTATACTTTAGAAACAAAGACCTATTCTGAAACTAAAAAAATGATTTTATTAAAATAAAACTTATTAGGAGTAGGATTACTATTTATGACATAAAAGCTAAATTGTCTGTTTGAGGACGAACTTACGTATCTTAGACCTGTAGAGACCCTACAGGTTTTTTTTTGTAAATAATTAATTAAGACAAATTATTTTTGGGTAATCATATCAATTTGCCTACCTAACCAAATTAAATTAAAAATGAAAATCGGAGTTCCTAAAGAAATAAAAAGCGATGAAAACCGCGTAGCTGTTACTCCAGCAGGAGTAATGGAACTAGTAAAAAAGGGGCATCAAACCCTGGTGCAATCCACAGCAGGTGTCGGGAGCGGTTTCACTGATGAAGATTACATTAATGCCGGCGCGACCATCATTCCGACGATAGAAGAAACCTATGGAGCAGCTGAAATGATACTTAAAGTAAAGGAGCCAATCGCTTCTGAGTATCCATTGATCAAATCCCATCATTTAGTGTTCACCTATTTCCACTTTGCATCCGGGCAGGCCTTAACGAATGCAATGTTAGCAAGTGGTGCTGTTTGTCTTGCTTATGAAACAGTAGAAGCTCCTGATCGCTCACTTCCCTTACTTATACCCATGTCTGAAGTAGCCGGGAGAATGGCGATACAACAAGGTGCCAAGTACCTTGAAAAGCCTTCATTTGGCCGTGGAATATTGTTAGGGGGAGTCCCGGGAGTACTTCCGGGGAATGTACTGATTCTGGGCGGAGGCATTGTGGGCACCCAGGCTGCTAAAATGGCCGCTGGCTTAGGTGCTAATGTCACGATTCTGGATGTCAACTTACAGCGATTGCGTTATTTAGATGACACCTTACCAGCTAATGTATGCACCATGTATAGTAATGAATATAATATCCGCCGTCTCATCGGACATCACGATTTGATTGTAGGTGCTGTCCTTATACCCGGCGCTAAAGCTCCACATCTCATTACAAAGGATATGCTAAAAGATATGAGAGCTGGCACAGTCCTCGTCGATGTAGCTGTAGACCAGGGTGGATGCATTGAAACCTGCAAACCCACGACCCATGCCAATCCTACATACATTATAGAAGATATCGTACACTATTGTGTAGCTAACATGCCTGGAGCTGTGCCCTATACTTCCACTATTGCTTTGACGAATGCCACCCTACCGTATGCCATTGATTTGGCCACTAAAGGCTGGAAGATGGCCTGTGTAGATAATCTTGGCCTTCGAAAAGGGCTTAATGTAGTACATGGAAAAGTAGTATATAAAGGGGTTGCAGATGCCTTTCAGCTAAGATATGACCCTGTAGAAACAGTATTAGCTCCTTAAGTATTCATAAAATATTTAATATTTTTTGTTAATTCAGGTTATATCCTTGCTTCCAGATAAAAATAATATTAAATTTAGCAAAAACATTTTCTAACTAAACCCGTCTGAATATGCATATTACATTTGAAGAATTGCGACTGATCAAACACAGTCTTCCTACTGGTGGAGTTTCCCAAATCGCTCATGAACTAAATTTAGATGAGCAAACAGTTCGAAATTATTTCGGAGCAAAAAAGTTTATTGATGGTAAAATAGTTGATCAACATATTCAACCTGGTCCTTCCGGTGGTATTGTTGAGCTGGAAGATACTTCTATACTTACCAAAGCGAAAGAGCTAATCTCTAGTCTCGTTCACTAGTAGATTTTTCAGATCAGGATCTTATATAAATCCTGAAATCAAATGCTTCTAACGAAGCATCTAAACCTGATTCTATAAATACAGCATCAGAAGTAAGTATATTTTTATAGTTTCCCGGTTCCAGGATATTTTGCAATACAAATTGAGTTTTTTCATTGGTCAAATTGAATAAACCAATGATGTCATCCTTTCCTGGCAATCCAACCTGCAAGGAGAAAATTCTAGAGTCTGACGTAAATTGATTTATTTCTAGAATATAATTATCAGCATTCTGATACCAGTGATTCGTTTTCCTGATTTCCAGAAATACATTATAAAAAGAGTGTAAAAGAGGTTCTCTATCCGTCCATAGGATTAAATCTTTATCAAAAAATTTAAGTCTGTGCATTACGGGCAGCTCTTGTCCTGAATAGATTAAAGGAATACCATCGGGTAAAAGCATAGTCAATGCCGCAAAAGGCTGACTCAACTTCCCATATCTTTCATATTCCGTTCCATTCCAACTGTTTTCATCGTGATTGGAGGTAAAATAAAGGTATCTTTTAGGAAATGATTTCCTTGCAGTGTATTCTTTAATCAGAAATTCTAAAGCATATTTATCCGCATACCCGTTAGCTACATTTTTTGTAAGATGCATCCATTCCCAGGCATACAGCATGTCAAAAACCTGGAAATAATTCACATCCTCACATTCTGCCAACCAGATTAACAATTTTATTTTGTCCAATTGCAATCTTGCTTCAGACCAAAACTCCAAACTAACCAGCATAGCCATGTCGCAACGAAATCCATCGATATCAAACGACTTCACCCAATAGGCCATACTATCGATCATAGCCTGCCTCATTTCAAGATTAGAATAGTCAAGATCAATCACATCCTCCCAACCATTGCGCTCAGTAAATCCCTTATCATTATTTCTGATATAATAATCCGGGTGTGTCCTGGTCCATGTATGATCCCAACCCGTATGATTGGCGACCCAATCAATCATCACTTTGAATCCAGCAGCATGGGCTTCAGAAACCAATTGTCTGAAGTCATCCTCTGTACCATATTCTGGATTGATAGAGGTATAATCAGATGCCGCATAATAACTTCCTAACGTGCCTTTTCGCTCTTTAATGGAAATAGGTGTCAGAGGCATAAACCATAAAATTTCAATCCCCATAGCTTTTAATCTGGGAAGATGCATGAGGAAATCTTTTAATGCTCCGGATGGAGTGTACTGTCTGAGATTTACTTCATATATATTACTTCCAGCAAGGAAATCATGTTGCTTGGTCATAGGAAAATTAAATTAAAACTTTAGGTAAAAATCTCCTGTTAATGATTTGTATTCATTGGTAAATTCATCACCATCAGCGTGGATAATAAGTTCACTCTCCATGACCAGCGACTTACCCTTTTTAAATTGAATCAGCAAACGCTCAACGGTTTTGTCCATTCTCGACTTTACTTCTGTAATTCTAATAGGAAAAAGCCGGTAAGATTCTGAAATTTCAATAAATCTTAGCCCTTGCAAATAGGGTAAAATGATGGCCAGGCTACCATCTTGTTTAAGCAATTTACTTACTGCCAATAGTAAATCACCATGTGGTAGTTTAATAGTATGTCTTACATCATTGCGATCATTATTTTCTGATAACATGCCACCAGTAAAAAAGGGTGGATTGCTGATAATAAGATCAAACCGCTCATTGGAAGTCATCCCAAACTCCTGGATGGAGGAATGATGCACCTCAAATTTTTCAGGCCATGGAGAATTTTTAAAATTAGCAGAAGACTGTATGATGGCTTTGTCATCCACATCTATAGCATGGATCTCCGCTTTTCCAATCAATCGCTGAGCAAGGATAAGAGATATCACCCCGGTACCGGTCCCTATGTCCAATGTTTTCGAAACACCTTCCAGGTTTGCCCAGGCTCCTACCAATACTCCATCAGTTCCTACCTTCATAGGAACAAGGTCCTGTTCAACCTTGAATTGTTTAAAAATAAATGGTTTAATTTCTGTCATTATATTTAAGTAGTAAATTCGAAATAATCAATTCTAATTTAATTCAGGATTAATAACTCAAGTAACAAAAATCTTTATTGTCCATTTAGTAAAGTACTATTCTATTATGGAATACAATCTTAATGCTTTGAATATAATGCATGAATTTAATTCGAGGGGCAAAGATCCGTGGTTCAAGTATGATTATCTCTATATATTTGAATAAATATTTATTAGGATTGTCATCTGTACGATTTGAACCCCTTTCATTAACAGCAGATTTTAGAAATTGTCTTGCTATATTAGAACAGACCGATGATTCTTATTTCATCACCGGGAAAGCCGGGACCGGCAAATCTACCCTCCTTCAATTGTTTAAAAGCACATCCAAAAAAAAACTTGCTGTACTGGCTCCAACCGGAATTGCTGCATTAAATGTCCGCGGTCAGACTATTCATAGTTTTTTTGGTTTTCCACCTTTTCCTCTTCAGAAAAAACAAATTCACCGGGTACCAAATCATAGATTATATGAAAAATTAGAAACGCTGATCATTGATGAAATTTCTATGGTGAGAGCAGATATGCTGGACCAAATCGATTATTTTCTAAGGATCAACAGAGGAGTTCATGAACCTTTTGGAGGTGTACAAATGATTTTTTTTGGAGATCTATACCAACTCCCACCTGTCCTTACCAGTGATTCTGAACGATTCTATATAGATCAGCTTTATGAAACGCCTTATTTCTATTCGTCTCATGTCTTCCAGGATGCATTTGAAATAAAAATAATTGAATTACATCATGTTTACCGGCAGGAAGAATATCAATTCATTCAATTACTGGACAAAGTGAGGACCCGGAATATAGATCAGGATGATCTGGATGAAATAAATCAAAGAGCTTATACCAACAACCTTGAAAGTCTTTCAAGCGAATATATGATTACCCTTTCGACCACTAACGCCATTGCAGATAGAATTAATGTGGAACGAATCAACGCACTGGACCATCCTCTGTTTTCCTTTCACGCTGAAATTGAAGGTGACTTTAGTAAAAATAGTTATCCAACAGAACCCATACTCCTCCTTAAACAGGATGCTCAGGTGATGTTTGTGCGGAATGATCCCGAGAAGGAATTTGTAAACGGCAGTATTGGCCGGGTAATTTACCTGGATCAATCATGCATCCGGATTGAGCTCGATAATTATGGACAATCCAGGGTCATTGAATTAAAAACCGTCGAATGGCATAACTTAAAATACAAATTAAATGAACACCAGGAATTGGAAGCTGAAATCGTTGGAACGTTCAGGCAGTATCCAATTAAACTGGCCTGGGCAATTACAATTCATAAGTCGCAGGGTAAAACATTTGACAGAATAAATATTGACCTTGGACGAGGAGCATTCGAATTTGGACAAACATATGTTGCGCTTTCCAGATGCCGAACATTAGAAGGGGTAATGCTTAGCCGACCTTTAAGGGCAGGAGACATTCTTGTAGATGAGCGTATTCATGAATTCTATGAAGGCAGAAAAAAAGTCTCACTCTCTATGTTCAAACCCTGGCTCAACCAATAATTTAAAAATCAAGGATACAAAGATTCTTAAATTATTTCTTTAGATTTGGAGTAGTCCAATCCACTGAATATGACTAATAAATCAAAATCTAAATCTTCTTCCACTCGGGAAGCAAAACCTCTGAAAAATTTCTTCACCATAGTCGCAATAATTGCTTTGGTGTTATTCCTGCTGCTTTATTTACTGTTCCGAAGCACCTGATGCATCATCCGACATCAAGAATGACATTTTCTGCAGAGGCAGTTTTGATAACCATCCGATGATTAGAAGGTCAAATATTTCTAATGATTTCAGTTACGGTTGATACAATTTAAATCTTCGAAAGCTACTTTTAATCTTTTTTTGAAGTTTTCTTCTCCACCTCTTAACCACTTTCTTGGGTCATAATAATTTTTATTTGGTTTATCAGCACCTTCCGGATTACCTAACTGAGCCTGGAGATAATCTTTTTTCTTTTCGTAATATTCCTTAATTCCTTCCCAGAATGCCCACTGCATATCCGTGTCAATGTTCATTTTAATCGCACCATATGAAATTGCTTCTCTTATTTGCTCGCGGGAACATCCAGAGCCACCGTGAAAGACAAAGTTTACGGGTTGATCACTAATTGTTTTGAACTGTTCCTTGATATGGGTCTGAGAGTTCTTTAAAATGACTGGTTTTAATTCCACATTACCAGGAGCATATACACCATGAACATTACCAAAGGCAGCTGCTACCGTAAACGAATTACCTATTTTAGATAATTCCTCATAGGCCTGAGCTACGTGTTCAGGTTGAGTATATAGCTTATCGTTTTCTACCCCGCTATTATCCACGCCATCCTCTTCACCACCTGTGACTCCAAGCTCTATTTCAATGCCGGTACCGATACGCGACATTCTTTTAAAATATTTTTTACTGATAGAGATATTTTCATGAATAGGTTCTTCACTCAAGTCCAGCATATGACTACTGAATAATGGGAATCCTCTTGATTTAAAATATTTTTCTCCTATTTCTAATAAACCATCTATCCAGGGCAATAAAGCTTTGGCACAATGATCCGTATGGATGACTACTGGTACCCCATACGTTTTAGCCATAATATGAATATGCATAGCCCCGGATACAGCTCCAAGAATAGCGGCCTGCTGATAATCATTTTTAATACCCTTGCCAGCAACAAAGGCCGAACCACCATTTGAAAATTGAATGATGACCGGACTATTTACGTCACGGGCTGTTTCAAGTACAGCATTTATTGTATTCGTCCCAATTACATTCACAGCAGGAATGGCAAAACCTTCGGCATTGGCATAGTCGTATAATTCTTTTAATTGTGGGCCGAATACGACTCCGGGTTTCAATTTTGCATTGATCATGGATAGCTAATTAATTATTTATAAAAATTTAAATCTTAATGATAAAACTTATTTAATGTATTCCTATTGAACTAAGGTAACGCTCAGCATCCAGAGCGGCCATACAACCTGTCCCGGCAGCTGTCACTGCCTGTCTATATATTCTGTCCTGGGCATCGCCCGCCGCAAACACACCTGCAATTTTTGTTTTACTGGTGCCTGCTACTGTGATAAGATATCCACCTTCATCCATATCCAGCCAACCCTTAAATATTTCAGTATTGGGTTGATGTCCTATTGCAACAAAAAAACCATTTACAGGTAATTCAGTCAATTCATTTGTTTTAATATTTCTTATAACTGCCGACTGTACTATTTCTGAACCTTTGATTTCTACCGTTTCACTATTCCACCACACATGGATATTAGCGGTATTAAGTAATCTATCCTGCATTATTTTGGAAGCTCTTAGTTCATCTCTACGAACAATCAGATTTACTTTCTTACACAATTTTGACAAATAAATAGCTTCTTCTGTAGCTGTATCGCCACCACCAATTACGGCTACTTCTTTCCCCCTGTAGAAAAATCCATCACAAACAGCGCATGCACTCACACCTTTGTTCATATATACTTTCTCCGAAGGTAAACCCAACCATTTTGCACTAGCGCCAGTTGAAATAATGACTGAATCCGCTTCAATAGTGAGATCAGATTCTGAATAAAGAATATGTTTAGGTCCGGTAAAATCAACTTTTTCAATTCGTTCATATCGAAGGATAGTGCCGAATCGCTCCGCCTGTTTTCTAAAATCTTCCATCATCTCAGGGCCCAAAATCCCGCCCGGATAACCTGGAAAGTTTTCAACATCAGATGTGAGCGTTAATTGTCCTCCTGGCTCCGTTCCGGTGTATAACAAAGGTTTCATTCCTGCCCTGGCTGCATAGATAGCAGCAGTGTATCCGGAAGGACCGGAACCAATGATAACACAATGATGTTTTTCCATATATGAGGGCGCAAAGGTAA
>JBDTUE010000010.1:0-42046 GCA_040007895.1 Saprospiraceae bacterium
AAAACTAAATAAGGTCTTAGAGTAAGTACAAATGTAGCACAGATAGGATCTAAAAAAACAAACCTTGATTTTAAACAAGATTAAAAAAAGTTCGTTTAAAAATACAAAACAGCTTTATTTGCAAATAACTTCGCAACGTTGCTTAGTGCTATAATAACCTATAACGCAATTCAATTCTATGATCTTTAAATATTTGTTGCGGGCTGATATAGGTGTCATTGTATTGAATGACCATACCGGACTTTGCAAACATATCGCGAACCAATTCACTGCAGATATATGCGCGGTTGCGTTCCCGCTTGCTGATTCGAAGCAAAATGCGAATCATGATACGCGCTATTTCATAATTATCATACGGCCTGGTAAGTTCATCTAAGCCAAATCGGATTCCTTTTTTTAAATGTTCCAGTTCAAGCGGCTCCTTGAGTTTAGCTATAACGATCTGGCCTTTGTAAGGTCTTTTCTTTCCATTATAATCACGAAGATATTTAGATAAAGGAATCAGTCGAATACCTACGTAAGGTTCTGCTTCAAGCAACATGACTCTCTCGAGGAGTTCATCTTTATAGATTACGGCAACATGACTCCAGACACTATTGGTAAGTTTTTGAATTACACCTGAAAAAGCATAACTGCCAGAGCTAAAAAAAATATCACCTGTTTTGAGGAAGGGCCTTATTTTTTCGTAAGGCATGATCGGAAGTTTTTTCAACTCCGCTTTTGTAATCGGTTCTGCCATTGAGCAGTAAAGCTATTGAATATTTATACAGTCCTTTAAAATTTTATGATAAAAAGTAGTATTCTATTTATATGTATGGAAGAAGTGACTCATTTCGAACCCGATCAATAACCTGCCTGGTTTGAAACTGATATTTGATTTTACCGAATGAAACAAGGTATGTTTGTTCGATATTAGGAAATTTATTTTTCGATTTTAGACATACATGCCAGGTTTTGATTACCCGGATCCTGGATATGTTCAAACCAGGCAGGTCTCTATCCAAATGCAAGAATTAGTGATTAATGTCCTCCTTCTAAATAGTGTTTTTTCAGCAGATCTTCTCCAAAATCATTTCCTTTCTCTCTGAGTATGGCATGAATATGATTGCCATCATTTTGAAAACCGACATTATCGTATTCGATGAGAAAGTCCGGACCATTGATGATGTAATAATGAGGTTGATTGTTTTCTAAACTACCTATCCAGGCAAAATATATTTTCTGTAATCCTGATCGTTCTATTTTAGCGATAAGATCATGCGCTTTCTGATGTTCAAAATTATGAACATATTCTTCAATCAATAATTTAAGCATCATCAATTGTTCTTTTGTAAATTCTTTGGCAGCAACGCCATAATATGAATCAATGCGCTGGCTGGACTTAGGGTTGGTGATGATATCTTTTGGAGTTTCTTTTTTTAATACTGCTTTAGATTTTTGACTTGCATTAAGCATATTGACCAACATAAAACCATAATCTTCCTCTTTATTTAAAATGCGCAATCCGGCATATTTGGCAGATTTGACTTCACTGGGATCCGTACCTATAAAATAAGGAGACATCGATACCCTTTTGCCATCCGAAGTATACGTTAAGGCAATGTGATGACCTCCAAAGTTTATACTCCAGGGTTGTTGATCTTTGGGTGTGCCGAATACGGATATATAATAATTGGAGTGTGACCATTTAAGGTCCTGAGTCATTTTCAATACAGACTTATCGATTTTTCCATCGTCAAATGCAGTTTGATACAATGTGTTTAATATGTCATCGAGTCTCATGATACTGGTGGCCTTCAGATATCCCTGAGAACTCAACATGGCAGCGAGTACCCGATGAAAAGCAAGTCGACTGGAATCAGATAATGAACCATATTGAATACCTGGCCGGGGAACTAATCCAACCGGAAGATTTGTCCATTTATGTCGTAAAGTGTCATTAAAGGGATACGTAGTTTCATTGTATTGATCTTTAGTAAGTGTTTTCAGAAAAGAATTCACAGCACCAGAGACAGAAAAATCCATCTGTGCTGATAAGGGTATAAGATTCAATCCAAGAAGTACGACACAAAGAATGAGTTTAGGATTCAGATTTTTCATTACATAAAGGTTTAAATAAAAATACCTTCCGCTACATTTCAATTAAAATTGTGACGGAAGGTACGCTATGCGAAATAAATAGACTATTTCTTTTTAGCCTTTGGATCAGCTTTAGCCGGGGCCATCGGTGCTGGAGGAGGTAAGGGCTGAGGAACGGTATTAGACACCGGCTTTACAGTCCTTAAGTATGCGAAGATTGCTTTCAACTCATAATCAGTCATTTTTCCAATATCTTCCCATGGCATAGGTGGTAAGATTTGTCTGCCGCTTGGTACACCTTTCATTTTGCCTTCTCTAAGTGCTAATAGGAAATTGTCTATCGTCCAGTTAGCAGTACCTGTCACATCAGGAGTTAGATTGGCGGCATACGTGGTACCCCAGGGTCCTACCCATTCAGTAAGATCCATCGTGACGGTATACCCTTTTTGTGCCATAGCACTTTTATCTACATCTATATTAGGCATCATTGCAGGACGACCGCTGAGACGAAGAGTAGAATCAGGCTCAGGTCCATGTGCTCCCATTTTTTTTGGGGTATGACAATGTTCACATCCACCGATAGCAACAAGATGCTTGCCCCATTGTACCTGGCTGTCAAAGCCACCAAACTCAGGATTGGCCAATTGAACCGTAGTGGAAGTAGAAGGTTTTTTATCCATACATCTGTATAGAATTAAAACCGACAACGCTAAGACCAGGGAAAGAATTTTTTTGTTCATACGTTTTAGTTTTTAATTTAAACGAAACAGGGGAATCAAAGGGTATATAAGGGTGAAATTAATAAAAAAATGATTTTCAAATAAAAATAAAAATTCTATTTAGCTCTAATTCAGAGTAGGTGAAAGGATGACAAGCCGACTATTTTTTCTAAAGTACCGATTTCACGAATCAAATCAATTGATCCAGGCTTACCGATTCGGACTTCCGGGTCAACAAATGAATTATTGAATATGCAATCAAATATGTACAACCACAAATCGTAAATAAAATATAATAACCTGCGGTAATATTTCCGAGAGTTTTAAATCTGTCCAAAAGATTTCCAACAAATAAAGGGAAAAGTATTCCACCCAAAGCACCCGCCATTCCGCCAATACCCACTACGGATCCGACAGCTTCCTTGGGGAAAAGATCAGAAGCCAGGGTAAAAATATTAGTAGCCCAGCCTTGATGTACAGCTACTGCAAGGCTCAATAGAGCTACAGCAATCCAGGCTGAATGTGCAAACTGTGTAAGGATCACTGATAACTCAATCACAGCGAAAATAAGTAATGCTGTTTTTCTTGCTTTAACCACCGGCCATCCTTTCTTAATCAAAAGGGATGAAAAATATCCACCACCTATGCTACCTACGGTTGTAGCCAGGTAGATAACCATGAGTTCAAAGCTCGGTTTTTTAAGATCCAAACTAAACGTAGAGGAGAAATAAGATGGCAACCAGAAAAGAAAAAACCAAAAGATAGGATCAATCAAAGCTTTGCCTGTGATATACGCCCATGTCTGAGGAAATCGGAACAGACGAATCCAATTTATTTTAATAGGACTTCCAATTATCATTGGATCTTGTCCTTCCTGTATAAAAGTATACTCTTCATTGGTCAGTCTTTTTTGTTTAGACGGAATATCATAGAAATAAATCCAAAGCAAAACCCAGATAAACCCTAATGCACCGGTAATCCAAAACACTTCCTGCCATCCAGCATGATTTAATATAAAAGGAACAATGAATAATGCCAGGACGACTCCCACACTAGTGCCTGAATTAAATATACCCGTAGCTAAACCTCTCTCGTGTTTTGGAAACCATTCTGCTACTGCTTTTACTCCTGCGGGAAAATTACCTGCTTCACCTAAACCCAATCCAACCCTGGCTATTACAAATCCAGATACACTCCTCGCTATCGCATGACACATGCCTGCAACACTCCATATGATGATACTGTACAGATATCCAAGTTTAGTGCCGATACGATCTATGACACCGCCGGATACCAAAAGCCCAATAGCATACGCAGCAGTAAAGGCCATGACGATGCGGGCGAAATCAGATTCTGACCAATTAAATTCTTTTTCTAATAATGGTTTTAATAAACCTATGATTTGCCTGTCCAGGTAATTAATACAGGTAGCCAGGAAGATAAGTCCAAGTATAAACCATCGATAGTTTTTAATTTTCATTTGCTTTTTTTTCGCGTATCAATCTCGTCCCGATAAGGCCACAGTCCAACAAGGTGATTATTCAGATTTAATTAATACTGAGAAATGGTAAAACATTTAAATAAATTCCGATGCATGAATAAAAGTAAGATTACCATCCATGGACTGATCCATCTTTGGCATACAATAATGGATGTGGATATTTTGTATTCGCAGTTACTTCCAGTACCAGGTCCGCTTTAGATGGATTGAAGGTTACTCCAAGTCCTGGTTTCGGATTCAAATATATTTTTCCATTTTTGAACAAAATATAATCCTGATTAAAGTATGCAGGTTGTTCTACGATTCCCCCAGCTAGCTCGATCATACATCGGGAAGGACTTGAAGAACCTAAAACATGTACTAATGCTGCTGTGGACAATGGGCCGGTAAAATGGGGTATCATCCCTACATAATGTGTCTCGCAAAGAATGGCTATCTTTTTAAGTTCATTTAATCCTCCGCAATTTGGCGTAGTCACCCGGCTATAATCAATCAACCTGTTTTCAATCAATTCATTTATATCCCATCGTGCGCCAAATTGTTCACCGACTGCAATAGGTACGTTAGTCATTTGACGAATCGTTTTATATACACCGGCATTTTCTGAGCGGATAATATCTTCTACAAAATAAGGTTGCAATGGTTCGATTCCTTTGCAAATTTTAATAGCTTCTGGAGTATCAAACCTCGTATGCAGATCGATAGCCCAATTGCCACCGCCGCCTACAGCTGCATCCATTTTTTGACAATGCTCAATCGTTTTCTGTGTATGTTCATAAAAATCAAACGGTGCTTCACCATTTCCACCGGTAGGTCCCGTGCGATAAGTTCTGAATCCCGCGGCTAAACAGTCTTTGGCTCTATCATACTCAGATAATGCTTTTGATGGGCCATATCCCGTAGCATAACATTCAACGTAATCTCTTGTAGCTCCGCCTAACAATTCATAAACAGGTACATTCAACGCTTTTCCTTTAATATCCCATAATGCCATATCAATGGCACCTACTGCATGTAGTTTTTCTCTTCCCGGAGGATAAAACATACCTCGTTGCATTAATTGCCAGATATGTTCTATTCTGAATGGATCCTGCCCGATCAACATTTGTGCACATTGATCGATCACATCTTTGAAACCACCTTCACCAATCCCTATAATTCCACCATCGGTTTCGATTTCTACAATACCGCGAGCCTGGTTAAATAATGGTTTGGTATAACCCGGCGCTGCATAGTATCTGATTTTTTTAATTTTCAGACTGGATGAATGTATGTTAGTGTGCTGCACCATTGCATTCATTCGGGATATTCCCAAACTCAACGCAGCTGAACTCAATATACCTGACTTAATAAATTTTCTTCGTTGCATCGTAGCCGTATTTAAATAAGTGAATTAAATGAAGGGATAATTTAGCCAATTTGTTTATCATTTTTTAATTCAGATGACTACCTTGCAGAAATAATCATCTAATGGAAATAGGTAAAAAGCTGGTCACACCATCTTCGTGGGAAGTTGTATTCGAAACAGGTCCGTTTCAAAAAGACCTTGAAGAAATTATATTACCTGAATATATTCAAACCTGCAGATGGTTTGCAGGTAAAAGCAGTACCATTAAATACGTTCGCATCAATCATACCCTACGCCTCACAGAGAAAAAAAAACATTATTATATCATTATCGTTGAAGCCCAGTTTAAAGAAGCATTCAGCCAATTCTACCTGGTTCCTCTGGCGTATATACCGGCCTCTGAAGAAAGTCAATATACCACCATTAACCCGATTGCTCCTGTTCGCCTGGCTGAAGAAGATGGTTTTTTATTCGATGCATTATTTATCCCTTCATTCAGGGAATTGTTATTTGATCATCTCGTAAAGGAAAGATCAATCCGCTTAGATCTCGGTACCCTTAAATTTGAAAAATCGCTTTTACTGGACTCTTCGATAAAAAAAATCAGTTCTGAAATTCTGAATGTCGAACAAAGCAATACGGCCGTCATTTATAATAATCAGTATTTTTTTAAATGGTTCAGAAGAGTTTTTCCTGAAAGCAATCCCGACCTCGAAATATCCCGTTTTTTAAATCTTAATGAATACCCTTATACGGCACAATACCTGGGCGGTATAAGTTGGATAAGAAACGATAAGCCACCTATTTCTATTGGTTTAATGCAACAAAAAATAGAAAATGAAGGAGATGCATGGAAATGGATGCTCAAAAAAGTAAATACTTTTTTTGAACAATTTGATAAAAATCCTAAGCTGATTTTTAATTGGACGCCAAAAGAAAAAATATTTGAACCGGTAAAAATTTCTGAACTGGCACCGCAAACGATTGAAAGACTGGATAAAGATTTTGCAAAAGCTATTGTAATCATGGGCAAACGCACAGCTCAGATGCATATCGCCATGGCCAGAGACCTTGGACAAGTATCTTTTACTCCGGTTTCATTTAATCCTGATTATAGCGTGTGGCTTAAAAACAAAGTCAGTTACCTCTTTGATCAACGCATTGGTTTATTGGAAAAAAATTTAACCAAATTAAGAGGATTGGCGAGGGAGTACGGACAGACTTTTCTGGACCGGCGCAATGAAGTCCTCGAAGAAGTATTGGGATTTGATGAAACCAAACTCTGCAGCATGCGTACCAGGGTGCACGGAGATTTTCATCTCGGTCAGATGTTAGTACATAAAGGAGAGTATTATATTCTTGATTTTGAAGGAGAACCTGAAAGCACTATCCGGGATCGTAAAGTGAAACAAAGCCCGCTCAAAGATGTAGCAGGTATGTTGAGATCATTTCATTATGCCATCTATGCCACATTGTTTGATGAGCAAAAAAACTGGGCTTTGCCCCAGGAAGAATTGTTTGACATTGCAGAACGGTTTTATCAACTGATTTGTGGTTTGTATTTGAATGGATTCATTCGCACCGCTATGAAAGGAGGACTCGACATTGGATACAAGCCGGAAGTGAATTATCTGCTTCGATATCATTTACTTGAAAAAGCAATATATGAACTTGGCTATGAATTAAATAGCAGGCCTGCCTGGGCCATCATACCATTAAGGGGAATCATGCGAATCATGGGATTTTAAAAAAGAACTTTTAATAGAAAGTACTAATTATCCACTTTTACCCCTTCTTTTGATAAGTGCTATACGGTAAGATTGCGAGGGTTTGTTAGAATCCGCAACCTAATTTCAAATCATTACATTCGTCAATAAAAATTTAATATGTCATTCTTTGAAGGTAAAGTGGTATGGATAACGGGGGCATCTTCGGGCATTGGTGAGGCGTTGGCTTATACGTTTGCTAAATACAAGGCAAAATTAATTTTATCGGCCCGCAGGAAAGATGAATTGGAGCGTGTAAAGAATGCCTGCAATTTACCGGATGCTGATATTTTGTTACTGACCCTGGATGTTGCCGAAATTGAAAAAATGGAAGAATACACTGCCATAGTTTTAGCGCTTTTTGGAAGAATAGATATACTCGTAAATAATGCGGGGTTGAGTCACTGGAGTAAGATAAAGGATACCCGTATGGACGTTATAAAACGTATAATGGATGTAAATTTTTTAGGGGGTGTTGCGCTATCCAAAGCTGTATTGCCGAATATGATAATAAATAAGCAGGGGCAAATTGTAGTTATATCGAGCATACTTGGTAAAATAATTACGGCGAAACAAAGTGCTTATACTGCAAGCAAACATGCTATTATGGGCTTTTATGATACGCTGCGAGCAGAGACATGGAGCGAGGGTATTAAAGTATTGATTGTATGCCCGGGGTTTGTGCGCACCAATGTTGCAAAAAACTCGCTGAACAGAGATGGGCAACCTATTAATAAGGATAACCCAAAGATAGTAAGCGGACTTGATCCGATAGAGGTGTCGGAGCGCATATTGAGAGCCATAAGAAGCGGTAAGGAAGAAATAGTATTGGCGGGATTTAAAGAGCGGTTTGCAATTGTTTTAAAACGATTTGCACCAGCGTTGTTTTCGAAATTTATAAGCAAGACCAAATTGGCTTAAGTCCAATAAGCAAATTTGGAAATGAGAAAATGGGGACTAGGCTTGAAAAATTAATTATAAGTTATTCAGATCTTTCCGCCACCAATTTATTCTTATTCCACCACCGATATATTTCGTCACATCCGTCGTATGATTATAATCTTTGCGGTAATACGTATTAAAATCAAGGTAATAATTATGGAATAATTGATATGATACGGTACATCCAAGGTGAATGATTTTTTTTAAGTCACCCTGGGTGGTAAAATTGCCAAAGTCAGTGATTCGCAAATCATATGATTTGTTTATATCTCCTCCATAACTTGTAGTACTATTAGGATCATCTCCAAAATCATACTTTATTAAATAGGCAGACAGATTCCATTTAAAGGAAGGTTGATAGCGCGCTTTAAAAATCCATTCCTTAAAATTGGCTCCAAGTGGATGTGCAAGCGGAGTCAATTGATGTGTATAATTTGCCGTGCTATCTGCATGAGAATAGGTATAAGGCCGGACTGAATTGTATTCTGCTTGCAGATCCAGACGGGATATTCCTAAAACATTGATGTATTTAATACCGAGTTGTCCACCAAATTTATTACCCCACCAACCGGTATTATTGAAAGCTTCTTTTCGAACAAATTCATCAATGAGCAATTGTCCATAAACCGATACAGAATGATGAAGATCCAGGCTGGTATTAATACCCAGCATGACATTATCAGGACTGCCTATAGAGCCTTCAACGGATCTGTAGATGATGACCGGATTAAGATATTGAAATTCGAAATGATCATTTCGATGAAATATCACAGATTCGAAAACACCGACATGCCACGCAGGCAAGATTTGTATTTGAAGTGTATGAGCTGCCATATATTTTTTTGGAAGCAAGATATTTCCCTGGGTATTGTTGAATGTATTGGCGCTCAACTCTGCAAAAATATTTTGATACTGCAGCTTCCATATGGTCGTATTCAGTTTCAGGTAAAAATATTCCTGTGCATAATCGGAAAGAAACAAGGATCGTAATCCATCTCCGATAAAATTATTTCCATGACCAATTTGAATATGAAAATGTTTGCTTACCCTGATTCCAAATTGTGCATTGCTGATAAAATAATCATATCCTGAAGGTTTATATAGGGAACTGGTGGTAAGAAATTTATACAAACCAGCTCCGGGTACGGCATTATGTCTTGCAATTTTATTCCTGTAAAACGCCGGGAACGAAAATTGATTTTCGAGGATAGTGGTTTGGGCATAAATTTTATCATCAATACCCATTCTGAAATCCAGCCCACGTTGGTTTGAAATAATATTTTCTTTGGAGTTGATTTCTTTTCCTCCCTGGAGATTAATGATTGGATTGAGCCTAAGATAAAAATCTTTATTGTTTACTGCTATTAAATGAGCAGGGCTTTTATAAAAATACTTTAAGATAGGTTTTTCATTTTGGCGATACACTAAGAATGATCTTGATGTATCCTGATTTAAAAAATCAATCAGGTTTAATGAATCCGGATTAGAATGGACGGATCCTTTAGCTAATGAATAGTTATTTTGTTTCCAGGTCCATTCATCATTTTCATCAGACAAATAAGTAAGATAAGCAGCATCCTCAGGTGTAAAGACCTTCAGGCTATCCCAGTAAGCCAATACCTGCATGATGTCATTCCTGTAGTAGGGTTTTATGTTTCTGTGAAAAAAGTCCGGAGTTCCATATTGGAGACACATACGATCAATGATAAATTCCTGATCGGAACCTATAGGGATTAACGTGCTTTGCGCAGCACTTTCAAAAACCAGGAATAAAACAAATAAGGATATAAAGTTGTATTTATTCAATGTTGCTTTTTTAGTTCTTGAATGATCTGGAACCATGAATGATCAGGATTTAAATTCCAATAGTTTTTGTGCGATGGTTTCTTTGAACCGATCTTCATCATTCCATAAGAAATTTACTTCAACCGGAATTACAAAAATCGGTAATTTATTTTCTATTATATATTCACGGTGTAAACTCAATCGGGTTGCATCTTTTTCTGTTGTGATAATAATTTTATCAGGTCCTGGTAATTCATCAAAATGTCGTTTAATCTGTCCTAAATCATAATTGGTGTACCAATGATGATCTGCAAAAGGCAATAAATGCACGTAGGTTACCCGCTGTTTGATATACGTTTCAAGATAAGCCGTATTGGCAATTCCCGAAAGCAATAAGATATAGACTTCTTTTTTCCAACTGTACGTTGTACTCCGGTTAAAGATAAAATACGGTAACAAATAACGATACTCTGAAAAGAATATGGTTTGATAAGATTGGGTGTTTATCCTTTTTTTTAAAGGCATGATATCTTCTTGTGTAAGTCCTACCGGGCATTTAGTTACAATAATGATATCAGCCCTTTTATAACTGGATCTCCATTCCCGTAAACGTCCTGAAGGCAATAAATAATCCTCTGTAAATGGAGAATCATACGATGTCAATAAGATATTAATATAGGGCTTGACACTTAAATGTTGAAACGCATCATCCAGTAAGATTAATTTGGTGTCCGGGTAATACTTAAGCAACATTGGAATCCCCAATTCCCTGCTTTCTGAAACTGCGACGGGGACATCAGGAAATTTAATCATAAACTGATAAGGTTCATCGCCGATTTGTTTTACATTCTGAACCTGATGACCGGTCAAAAATCCGGTTGTCTCCCGCTTATATCCACGACTCAAAACGGCAACAGGTATATATTGTTTCAACCATTCCATCAGGTATTCGATATGAGGAGATTTTCCTGTGCCACCAATACTGAGATTGCCGACACTGATGACCGGGATATCAAATTTGGCAGGGCGAAGTACTTCTTGTTTGTACAAAATATTCCGGAAAGCAATAGCCAATCCATAAAGTAATGAAAAGGGAGCTAACAATATTCTGATCAGTGCCGTTTGAATCAATTCCTGAGTTTGATGATTTGATGCCCGATACTACAATTCAAACATCTTTTTTCATTACAATAATTATTTTTAAGCTGAATCATAGCCTGGCTATGCATGGCTTGATCAGCCTTCCAACCTAATGCAGCCCAGCCGGTAGTAATATGATTTTTTTCTGCGGGCAGCTCTGTAAGATGTCTCACTGCTTTGTCTTTGTAGGTATTATCATCAACATACACGCCATAAGCAAATAAAAGGGGACTTACGGTATTTATAATGATGTGCAAGATGGATTGTTTGCCAAGTCTTTTTTCTTTAGGGGTGCTCAAGGCGCCAAAGGTATAGTGATCTTTCCAGTACTGCGAAACTTTAATATCTAAAGCATGCATGATTTCATTGGCGTTCGCAGCGGCAATAAACTTTGAAAATAAATGCTGGGTCTGATAAATCATTCGGGCAAACTGAGCTATACGAAGAGTAGGAAAATTAGCCGGACGAAGTCGTAGAAATTTCCATTGAGATACTTTCATAGGCTGCAGATTATATTTTACCTGCAGAAAACCATATTCTTCCCTAAGCGCAGATACATATTCATCATCTGTATTCTTAACTTCATTCAATAAACCGGATTGACCAAATAATAAGGCTTCCAATTGAAATAACTGGTCCTGGTGTTTTCCCAATATGGAAAGAGGTGTAATCCGTGCCAGCATTTCCATCGCGTCACTATTAACCTGATTACCGAGCGCACGGGCTAATTTTTGAAAACATACAGATTCCCAATCCTCATTCAGTGTCTTTAGAGTGTCCAGAATGCTGATAGACCTTGATTCCAATCGCTCCGCCATTAGCCGATGCAACCAGCTTTCTTTGATCAGTAGGCTGACTTGTGGTAATGATTCCTGGCACGGAACCCATTTATCACTGTGCATCAGGTATTGATACTGTCGGATCAAAGCAGCATCTACTTTGTGCTTTAATTCGAGACAGGGAAGTATTGATCCCGAGGCATGATATACCGGGCCATCATCTTCCCAGACTACATGTAATATGACATTATTATAAGCCTGATCGTATTGGTGCCGATGCGTATTCCAATCAGTTGACATGACATGCATTTCTACATTGCCAACCCAGAGGGTGGAATCAAGTTGAATTTTCGATTGGATAAAATCAGGACCGGCATTCGTATTCCTGAATCCGGGCTCTTTAATTATAATGCTTTCTCCTGCTGTAGTGGTGAGCTGATTAAAATCAAAATAACTATATCTCCAAATATAATAGAGCAGTTCTTCATTAATATCCATGATTCAAGATAAAAATAAAAGAAGATATCTATTCTTGTGGCTATTAAAAAAAATAATATTGGATGGATACGATATAATTAGAGAATTTGAATCAACAAATGCAAAAATTTTGCAACATCGTATCGTAACTTAGATACAAAGCTCAACTCTATTTTACTTCCATGTTATAGATAATATACCCTTTATAGGGGTCGATTTTTCTTTCAAAATAAACTATTCTGAAATCGTTATTACCCCTTTTTATTTTATTAGCTGGAATTATAAACTCGGAGATGCCCAAACTTTCAGGAGTAAATGTTTTTGGTTTGGGCAAATAATAGGTTTCACCATTAAGCTGGACCGCAGCCTCATCCTCAGAATCAATCCCGATGGATTGAAAAGTAAACGTCACTCCATTAGGTGCAGCTTCACCTATACCTGTTAACGACAAGTCAGGCGTGGCACTTCTACCTGAAGGTTTACCCAGCTCCCAGATACAATTGTGCTCAAATTTTTTAGGCTGGTTAGGATCCCATAAAAATAATTGAGTGCTCCCGTCTTTACAGGCCTCTGGGATCAGCATAAAATTTTGAAAGACAAGGTCCCTGCAGCGGTCATCCGTCAGTACATTGTACAGGTAATAATCGGCGATCAACCATATTCGCTCATTGTTTTTCATAGTTTTATATAAATCATCATAGGAAGTAGCGCTTTGCAAACTTCCAGTATTGCCAATCGGTATATAGGATTTGGTTTCCGGATTTAGTTTCATTTGCCTGAAAGGGTAAATCGTTGTTTTTTTATCCGGATCAAGATAAAAATCTACTCCTGCCGGCACGGTAGCGAAAATAAGATCTGTAGGTTTTAAATGTTGCTTCACATAAAAACTGGGACCTTTCCAGTTGGTAAAGCTCCATTGAGAAAGTTTTTTGTCTATGATGGTTCCATGTTTTTTTACAGTAATCAGGTTCATGCTATTTAGTATAGCCCTGCTTGCATAAAATACTAAGAAGAATCCCAGAACTGATAAAAGCCCTAACGTGGTGGAGTCTCTTGGACGAGGAGGGATCATTTTTTTTATCAATCGGGGCGTATAATAAAAGGATGAAGCCACTACAATAATATAAAGCGGATATATAAAAGCATGATATCGCGGTAAGCAAGGATCCAGGAATACGAAACTCATTAATGAAAACGGAAGTAGATAATATGCAAAAATCAACATGAATTTTTTTATCTCCATTATGGCCATAGTCAATAAACCTAAAAAGAAAAAATAAATCGTATAAGGCAGATCCGTCGTAATGACATTCCAATAGACCATGAAATAGTTAAATCGCTCTGTAGAAATAAGTTTTGATTTGATATATGACCAATCCGGAATGATAAGACTGACCATACCTTCCGGCATAAAATGCAGAAATAATGGCCGCATAAGTATTGTGTTTAAAGGCGTAAAAGTTAAAATAAAAAACACAATGGACAATATCGAAGTCACAGCCACCTTCATTTCAGACCGGGTAAACCACTTTTTGGTATTGATGCCCTGCTCTATCCACAAATAAATAGCATATACACCGGAAGAAAATAGAATAAAAAAGGTTTCCAGGTTTGTAAGAAAAGAAAGGAAGAGCAGGAGCGCCGTCCATCCTAACCATTTTTTATTCAAATTATATCTCGACCAGAAATTATTATTTTCAGTGCTTACACTATTAGATTGCAAGAGGGATACAATACCCAGAATTAATAAAATATAGAACGTTGGGATTGGGCCATATTGCCTATCCATTCTGCCCCAGAAGACCAGGTACTGGGAAAAAATTAGAAACAAGCAAGACATCAAACCGATATAATTATTGAATATTTTTTTACAGAAATAATAGGTGGCAGGAATCAACCCGGCACTGATGATCCCAATAAAAAACCTTCCTCCAAATTCATTTTTTCCAAAAAGAGCAAAGCCTGCAATATTCAATATCGTTACTAAAATTCCATTTTTCTCTCCACCGAAAATATGACTGAAATTAAAGTCTTTTAAAAAATCCAATGATCTATTTACATGTACAAATTCATCTACCCAAAAATTTAAATAATTGATCCTGAAGAGTCGTAGTACCAGGGCAATACAAAAAAGAAAAATGACGATTATAGTTTCACGTTTCCTTAAAAAATCATTGGCGACAGCTAGCCGGTCTGATTTCGCTGGTTGCACAATGGTTTTAGTCTTGGTTTCCACAACCGGAGTGGATTTATTTTTCTTACTCATCAAGTAATTCTATTTATCGTGTAGCAAACCTGTTTTGCCACATCCCAGCGAGGGTATTTTTAATAGTTTTCCTTACATTCATTTTGCATACTCCTAACTTCAGATCATATCTCAGGATCATCGGCACTTCGGTGAATACCGGGTTAAAAATATTCAATTTTAATAGAATTTCAGCCACACAAAAAAATCTGTTCTCTTCAAACAAACCGATCAACATTCTATTCAATTCCATTTTTCAAAATAGATTCTTTAGAGGCCCGTTATCCGCCTCAGCGATGACCCTGTAATGGCTATAAATAGCCTGCCACTAAACTCGTTAGTTTCAAAAATAGCAATCCAATCGCATTTAAATAATGTTACGATCATTCCATTTTGATCACCTTCAAATAAAAATTTATTGATTTATGAACAAGAACATATTCATCTACACAAAAGGATAAAAAATTTAATCTATTAGTTGAAGAATTCAGGCATGACCGTGAACACAATAATGATTTTTTTCCTGTTTGTTTATATAATTTTGAACAAACAAGACTAATCAAATGCAGCTTTGAGTTTATTTTTTAGGCCAATATTCATTTGATTTTTTACTCTTGATTTTTACTTAAATCTTGAAGTAAACCGATATTGCCACAATAGTATTAAGCTGTTTTTAACGGTTTTAAATATATTCATTTTACTCTCACCCTTTTTTAGATCATAACGTAAGATCATAGGGATTTCATGATAAATGGGGTTGAATATTTTTAATTTTAAAAGTATTTCAGCCATACATGAAAATCCATTTTCTTCAATGAACCGATTTCCAAAATGTTCAAGACCTTTTCGTAAAAGAGATACCCGGTATGCCCTGAAACCGCACGTATAATCCCGGACACCCTTAATCGGAGCAAATAAAACAAATAACCATGCGGCCATTAGACTGGTAAAAATTCTAAATAAGCTAACTCCATACGTGCGTGCATGTATTCGATATCTCGATGCAATCACAATATCACTCCCTTCTCTTATTTGTTGGACCATTCTGATTATTAAATTAGGATTGTGACTGTTATCGGCATCCATAGTGATGACGATGTCATCGTCAGCTAGATGTACGCAGGCATAAACCAATCCATCCCGGATTACTTTTCCCAGGCCTCCGTTCTTCTCGTTATCATAAATATCAATTTTAATTTTACTTTTAATTTTTTGGACTACACCGACCGTATTATCCTTGCTACCGTCATTTACTACCAATATACTCAGATCTAATGCATTGTGTTGGAATACGAAATCATATTGCTTTAATAAAGTCTCTATTGAGCTTTCTTCATTATAAGCTGGTATGACGGCTAAAATTTTTTCCATTGAAAGGGAGGGTAGCTCATTTTTTGACATTCATATTTAATCTAATGAACTATTTTTTCAGAGTGGATTTATAGATTTCGTCAAAGGTAAAAATAATTTCTACAATCTTTATCTTATTACGGAAATAATTAATTTGTTTGTCCCTGTTTGTCATTTTCTTGAATGATTTTATCCAGGTTAAGCTTCTGAATTTTTATTGCCTGCAAACGACCAGTCTCCATTAAATTCAGTACACGTAAATGATTCCATATTCATCAGAGAAATCAGGTCAATTTTCTGCGGAAAGAAATTGACATGGAGATCAAAAGTATATCGATAATACCGTTGTTTGGGTGTCGTCACGATCACCTTATATTTTGCAATACGCTTTAATTCTATTGCTGCCTTATACTTATTGATAATATGCTCTATAGTATGATTGCATAATACAATATCATATTCATCATCCTTAAAAGGAAGATGTTCAATATTTGCCATGATAAAAGGAATGGACTTATCGGTTAAGTCATTAATGATATCGCATCCATACAATTGACGATAACCTAAGTTTTTTAATTTTGACAATAGAAAACCATTCCCACAACCGATATCTATTATTTTTAGATTTTTATTTCCTCCAAGCTGCTCCAATATAAAATGTATTGAATTTTTGTTCAAATCTGTTGCCCGTTTAGGTAAGGAATCATAAATTTTATAGAACTCTACATATTCATCATCCAATAAATCTGCAACCCTGCTTTTGAACTCCATTAATTTAACTACATTTTTTCCTTTAAACCAGATATAAAATAATGGGTACATCATAAATTTATTATCCCTCAAAATCGGTGGAAGGAATGAATCGAGGATAAAACGTAAAAAATTGGTAAATTCTCTATTCATACTGTAATTTGTTGAAGTTTGATCTACAATAAATAAAATCCATCGGCTTGGATAAATACTCCACAATAGTTTCTGTATTAAGCTGTATTGGTGACCTAAACGGTGCAATGATGTCTCATTATCTTAATATTTAATCTTAAGTGCTGTTGTCAATATATCAATAATTTGTTTTGAGCTGGTACCGTCTCCATAAGGATTGCCGGTTATCTTAAAAGAATGGTAATAGGCATCATCCGTATACAATCTGACCATATGAGTAAGAATCTTTTCTTGGTCATGACCTACCAATACAGATGTTCCGGCCTCAATAGATTCAATTCTTTCTGTATTTTCTCGAAGTACCAATACAGGTTTACCGAGTGCAGGAGCTTCCTCCTGGATGCCACCAGAATCGGTCACGACAAAAAAGGATTTACTCATGATCCAAACTAAAGCAGGATAATCCAATGGCGCCATTAAATGTATATTCGGAATTTCTGCCAGCTCTTTAAGTACTACATTTTGAATATTCGGATTAAGATGCACCGGGTATATTATTTGAACGTCAGGATATTGATGTGCAAATAATTTAATGGCAGAAAGAATTTCTAGTAGAGGATCACCAAAACTTTCCCGCCGATGACACGTGAGCAGGATAATCTTCTTATTAAAATCGATTTGATTAAAAGTCTGGTAATACTTGTCTTCTCCTGCTGAACGGATTTTTTCAAGGCATAGAAATAAGGCATCTATTACTGTATTGCCCACTACGTAGATGTCTTTGTTTATTCCTTCTCTTAGTAGATTAGCCCTGGCATTTTCTGTAGGAGCGAAGTGAAAGTCGGCAATGCGGCTAGTTAAGGACCGATTAATCTCTTCCGGAAATGGACTGTACTTATCGTGGCTGCGCAGACCAGCTTCAAGATGTGCTAATTTTGTTTTTGAATAATAGGCAGCCAGCGATCCAGCCAATACAGTTGAGGTATCACCCTGAACAAAAACAAGATCAGGCATTACTTTTTTTATAATATTTTCAAGCTCAACCAGGGCATTCGATAAAAATTGTGTCAATGATTGATTATGAACCATTAGGCTTAAGTCAAAATCTGCCTGGATGCTGAAGAAATCCGCGGTGTGGTATAACATTTCTTTATGCTGCCCCGTAAAACATACGATTGGTTGAAAACCATCCTTTTCCTTCATTTTTTGAATCAAGGGAGCAAACTTTATTGCTTCAGGACGAGTTCCCAGGACAAAAAGAACTTTAGTTGACATCGACATTCAAAAATAAAGGTAAAAATATCCTGTCAATTAAAAGGAGATGTCCAGGATCACCATATTTTTTGAATATTAGTATTGGTTATCCACTTGCTCCATCCTTTATTATACGTATGAAGTTTAAGCGTAGGTTTTCCCTGATCTGATTCAAGTGGATATCCTTCATTGACCCATTCGAAAATACTACCATACAAATTATAAATGTGAGTAAATCCAAGAGCTTTGATCTTAGTTGCTATTTTTTCACTCCGGTAGCCAACAGAACAATATACAATCAATGTTTTGTCTTTAGCGAGAGATTGAACAGATGATGGGCTCCATTGATCGCATCCGATGAATGTTGCTCCGGGGATATGACTTATAGTATACTCATTTAATTCTCTTGCATCCAGGTAAACAGCATCTGCATGATTGCGTGCTTCTTGTACAGAAAGTATTGGGATATTAAAACTAAGTATGGAAGCAATAGTTTTATCGTATTCATTGTTTTTTACTTTGCCTGTTATTTTTGAAGCAGGTTGACTAAACAGCGGTAAAGAGAAAAAAAGTAAACACCAATACACATTTCGAAAAACGCATTGCATGCCATAAAAATACATACTTTATCCCGGCTGCTTTTAATGCATAGGCCGAAAAGCCGGATGGTAATATGATTTCGATTTCCTATTTTTACTGAATCATGATTTCCTATGATGTTATAATTGTAAAATTTTTGTTGGCTGCTTTATTAGGTGGTATTATAGGGGCTGAAAGAGAATATCGAAATAAATCAGCCGGCTTCCGCACCATGATCATGATAAGTTTGGGTGCTTGCTTTTTCACCATTCTTTCTTCTATTATTGGACCCAATTCGACTGATCGTATTGCTTCTACTGTAGTGACCGGCATAGGATTTATTGGTGCCGGTGTGATTTATAGAGGAGATGGCAGGATTAATGGGATTACCACTGCAGCTACCATATGGGCGGTATCTGCCTTAGGTATGGGGGTAGGAGCTGGTATGTACGGTGCCTCCATTACGGCTTGTATCATTATTTTGATCGTCCTGGCCATATTACCATTTCTTGAAGATAAAATGGAAGCATTCAATCAAATCAAGACCTATACTATTGAATGCGCTTTGAGTATTGATATTGTGACACACATACGGTCTAAATGTACTAATCATCATCTTAAAAACAAGATAATTTCATTGGAGAAATTTAAAAGTAAAGTCATTGTAATGGTGTGGGTAAGAGGTGCTGAAGCCAATATAAATTCATTTACTAAATTCCTCTGGACAGATGATCAGATCAATGGTTTTAAAGTGCAGGGTGTAAGTGACTTATTTCCAACAGAGCAGTCTGTGGATAAAAAATCCTGAATTAAAATGATACCAACTACTACTCGTTTACTTTCGCTGGATGTATTTCGCGGATTCATCATGTGTTTATTGGCCATGGAGAGTACCGGATTATATGAACATATTCAAGCTTCGGTGGCCCCGGATAGTTTTTTTAATAACATCCTCAATCAGTTTTTCCATCATCCATGGCACGGACTTCGGTTTTGGGATCTGATCCAGCCGGCATTTATGTTTATGGCCGGGATCTCATTGGCTTATTCACTGACTTCACAACGTGACAAGGGATACACCTGGACTCAATCCTTGTATAAAACCCTGCGTCGATGTGGTTGGCTATTCTTTTGGGGTGTTCTGGATTATGCTGTAAGACCAGGAGGTTTATCCTTTGAACTTTGGGATGTTCTTACCCAATTATCCTTTACTACCCTGATCGCTTTTCTTATTTTTTATTGGAAGCCCTGGCATCAAATTATTGTTTGTTTGATTTTATTATTATTAACGGAAATCCTGTATAGGTACACACACATTCCTGATTTTGATCAGCCATTTGTAGATCAGCATAATTTTGGAAATTGGATGGATCATATTTTGATGAATAAAATAAATAAGGGTGGGTGGGTAGCCATCAACATTATTCCAACAGCAGTGCATACGATTGCAGGAGCATTGGCCGGTAAATGGCTGATGGATAAAAAGAACCTGGTTTTTAAAGATATTTTGATTTGGGCCGCCATTTGTCTAGGTATAGGATATATAATGGATCTTGCAGGAATTACCCCAATCATTAAACGTATAGCTACGACTTCATTTACATTAGTCTCATTGGGTTGGTGTTTGCTGGGCTTATTGTTTTTTTATTGGTGGGTTGATATTAAAAATCATCGCCGGTATACGTTGTTTTTTATTGTCCTTGGAATGAATTCATTGTTTATTTATTTGTTTTTTGAAATCATTGGATCTCGGTGGTTTAATGGATATATTTCCGCCATTGCAACCGGAGTCATGAACATGTTTTCTGCTTCTGATCACGTTTCAGCTATTGTGGGCTCCATGTGTATTTTTGGTCTGGAGTGGGGACTTTGCTGGTGGTTATGGAGGAAGAAAATTTTCTTCAAATTGTAAATAAAGAAATAATTCATATTTCTGTATTTGCCCTGTCCCTGCCTTCGGACAAACAGGCCCACTTCCATTCAGTATTATTTTGCTAAAAGCATGCTGGATTCGATAGAATAGAATGGGAACCTTGCTTTTGATTTTTTGCTGGAATCAAATCTTCTGATTCTACTTAAACGAGACTTTTGGGAGATATTTCAAATAACGTGTTTGAGTCAATTTCTTTAAGCAAGATAATCTTGCGCGTGGTTCTTTAAACAGAGGGTGTCTTCAAGACACCTCCTGTTTTTTATATAAGAGTCATTTTTCTCTTAACAAAACTCTATTATCTTTACATGGATTGAAGGCAACGAAGTCAATATTAATTTGTTTTTTATTAGGCACAATACTTTCACCGGTATTAATTGAAAGTGCGCATGCCTGGACTCATAGCCATCAACTTAATTCCTGCACAGAAACTTCCACAAACCATATACATAGCATTCAACATGCATGTTATGCTTGTGATTTATTCATTGCCCTGGTTCATTTTGTGCAACCTGTAGAAAGTTTGCTGGTCCATAGCCATTTTAGGCGTGGTCCTCTTTGTACGAATACTTTTCTCTATATAATCGTTGATCATCCAGATCATTTTTTACGGGGACCTCCTCCTTTGATTTAATGTTTATTCTATCAGGATCTTTTGATGCTGATGCATGGCGCTGAATTCGACATCTTCTGTTTATTATTTTATTATTAGATCGGGAAGTCTCAGCAAAGACGATATGCAGGTAGACCCATTGATGTCGAAATCGAATTTCTAGTCACCATTCAACAAACAGGTTTATGAATTATTCCATACAACATTGTATGAATAAACATCAACCATAAATCATAAAGTCAAATGAAAATTACCTTTATTATACTATATAGTTTTGTATTCACTCATTCTCATTCTATGTCTCCGGAATTCAATCCTACGGTAGTTATAAATTCCTATAAAACAAATTTATCCGGAAAGATTACGGATAAACTCACTGGTGAAACACTGCCGGGAGTAAGTATTTATATCCCTGACTTAAAATCCGGTGCTATCAGTGATACAGAGGGTAATTATAAAATTGAAAACCTTCCTCAATCCAGGGTCTTAATACAAGTAAGTTTAATTGGTTATAAATTAATTTCAGTTACGGTAGACCTGGCTATGATCAGCATTAAAGATTTTACGCTCGAGGAATCTGTAGCCGAATTACATGAAATAGTCGTCACCGGTGATGCCCACCCCTCAGAAAAAAACAGAACACCAACTCCAATCACCACGATACCTTCTATTAAACTACTCCAACAATCTTCCTCCAATATCATTGATGCTATTGCTTCACAACCAGGCGTTTCACAGATCACAACGGGATCGGGAATCTCAAAACCCGTCATCCGTGGATTGGGTTACAACAGGGTGGTTACTGTTCATGACGGTATTCGCCAGGAAGGTCAGCAATGGGGAGATGAACACGGAGTTGAAATAGATGAGTTTGCAATAAGTAAAGTTGAAATTTTAAAGGGCCCGGCTAGTTTGACGTATGGCTCGGATGCCATGGCCGGTGTCATCAATATGCTATCGGCACCAACCTTACCAGATGGAAAAATTACAGGTAATCTTTTAGTAAATTATCAAACGAATAATGCATTGGTTGGATACTCTGGGAATTTTGCAGGAAATCATCATGGTTTTATTTGGGATCTACGTTATTCAAATAAAAAAGCTCATGCTTATCAGAATAAATATGATGGATATGTTTTTAATTCAGGGTACAAAGAAAATACGGTTGGTGGTATCGTTGGCCTCAATAAGTCATGGGGATATGTCCATCTTCATTTCAGTGCATATCATTTAACTCCCGGTATTATCGAAGGTGATCGGGATGAGTCAACAGGGAAATTTTTAAAACCCTTTGCACAAAACGATTCTACAGAAGCTGCCGTCATAGCATCGGATCATGACTTCCTGTCTTATACGCCACTAACACCGTATCAGATAGTAAACCATTACAAAGCTGTTTTAAATAACAGTTTTATTTTAGGTAATGGCAGCCTGAAGACAACCATTGGATTTCAGCAAAATCAACGACAGGAATATGCGGATATTCTCCGTGAGTATCAATATGGACTTTATTTTAAACTCAATTCAATTAATTACGATCTGCGATATATTTTACCAGAAAAAAATAATTGGTATATAACGCTGGGAGCAAATGGAATGCAACAAAGTTCTCAAAATAAAGGAACCGAATTTTTGATTCCTGAATATAAATTGTTTGATGTCGGTGTTTTTGTAACAGTTAAAAAATCAATCCATAAATTTGATATCAGTGGTGGTATACGATATGATAGACGAAGTGAGCACGGAATGGATTTATATGTAAATGCCAATGGTGAAAAAGTGGAAAATGGAGCACCTGATGCAAACCAACAGTTTAATGACTTCCATTCTGCCTTCACCGGAGCGTCGGGCAGTATAGGAGCGACCTATCAATTTTCAGAAGAATTCTATACTAAATTAAATATCTCCAGGGGTTTTCGTGCACCGAGTATTTCTGAATTGTCAGCGAATGGAGTACATGAAGGAACTGTCAATTATATTATCGGAGTATCTAACCTGAAAGCTGAAAATAGTCTACAGTTTGATCTTGCGTTTGGAATCAATACCCATCATGTCACGGCAGAAATAAATTTGTTTAATAATGCAATCAACAATTTTATTTTTCTTCGTAAGCTGGTAAACGGTGCTGGAAGTGACTCACTCAGGAATGGTCTTAGTGCATTTAAATATACTTCAGGTCAGGCTAATTTATCGGGTGGTGAAATCTCGATTGACATACATCCGCATCCGCTGGATTGGTTGCATTTTGAAAACTCGTTTTCTTATGTTCGTTCCGTTCAAAAAAATCAACCGGATTCATCAAAGTATTTGCCATTTACCCCTCCTGCAAAATTTTCTTCAGAGCTTAAGGCAGTTTCAAAAAAATTAGGAAAATCATTTCTGAACGCATATCTGAAATTAGGGGTGGATAACTATTTTGCACAAAACAATTTTTATGCGGCTTATGGTACGGAAACAGCTACACCTGGTTTTACATTGATCAATGCCGGAATGGGAGCAGATATCGTAGCTCATAATAAACCATTATGTTCAATATATATCAGTGCAAACAACCTGACCGATGTAGCTTATCAAAGTCATTTGAGCAGATTGAAATACGAATCCATTAACCCCTTAACCGGAAGAACAGGTGTGTTTAATATGGGAAGGAATTTTAGTTTTAAGCTATTGATGCCGATCGTTTTTAGCAAATAGAAATATTCTTGATATAAAATTTAAATAGATCGTTCAATACCTAATTCCAATCCTCGTAACTCGGCAAGGCCTCGTAACCTTCCGATAGCACTATACCCGGGATATGTTTTTTTATTCAAATCATCCAGCATTTGGTGACCGTGATCCGGACGCATGGGTAAAGCTATATTTCGTTGACGTTGTAATAAGACCAATTCTTTCATTACAGCATACATATCCGTATCACCACCTAAATGATCTGCTTCAAAAAAGTCACCATTTGAATCACGGGCAGTATTGCGTAAATGAACAAAATGAATTTGATTACCAAATCGTCGTATCATTTGAACTAAGTCGTTATCAACGCGGGCTCCATAGGATCCTGTACAAAAACATAAACCATTGGAAGGAGAAGGAACTGAAGCAATAAGGTCAGCGGCATCAGCTTCACTACATAAAATCCTGGGTAGCCCTAAGACCTGGTATGGAGGATCATCCGGATGAATAGCCATCTTAATATTGTTTTTTTCTGCAACAGGAATAATCTCTTCAAGAAAATATTTAAGATTGCGTTTCAATCCATCCCGGTCAATATGTTTGTACGTATCCAGAAGATTCAACACTTGCTCAGCGGTAAAACCAATATCACTACCTGGTAATCCCTGCAGACAACTATGATATACTTCCGCCTTGCGAGCTTCAGTGGCATGATCCAGCCAATACTTTGCATCTGATATTTGTTTATCGGTGTAATCTTTATTTGCATCCGGCCGTTGAAGCATAAATAAATCGAAGGCGATAAATGCAAGTCGTTCAAATCGTAAGGCTTTACTGTGATCCGGCATCAGGTACTCAAGATCCGTCCGGATCCAATCGAGTACCGGCATAAAATTATACGTGATCACTTCGAGGCCGCAGGCAGCTACGTTGGCAATACTTGTTTTATAATTTTCAATATGACGGAGATAATCCCCGGATCTTTTTTTTATATCCTCACTGACCGGCAGACTTTCGATGACCTTCCATTCCATACTTTCTGCTTCGATAGCAGTTTTGCGTTTATTGATTTCATCTAATGTCCAGATTTCTCCTACAGGAATTTGGTGCAAAGCGGTGACGACTCCCTGGCATCCCGCTTGACGGATATCTCTTAAGGTAACCACATCATTGGGTCCATACCAACGCATAGATTGAATTAAACTCATGGTGGTAAAGTTAGTGAATCTATGAAGAAGGATAAATTTTACACCCTTGTATTATTCTGAAGGCGGAACCATTCATTCCAGGGTAATGCGGTCTCCATGAGATGGAGGCTCCGAAACAACCAAAAACTTTAAATCCTGATCTGCGTTATTCTGAATAAAGTGTTTGAGTCCGGGTAAGATATGAATGGACTCACCCTGATTAATTTCATAATTTCGATCTTCTATTTTAAAATGAGCCTGGCCAGATAAAATATAAAACACCTGCTGGCATCGCTCGTGATAATGTAATTTTTCTTTTGTACCCGGTGGCATATTTTCTTCAATCATACTGAGCGTATTGGTTTTACAAAGATGCCAACCGTCACAATTTTGCTGTTCACCCCAGGTGTAGTGAGGTGCATTTAATTTTGATAATATCATTTGAATCGTATTATTAGTAGCTCAGTTCACTATACTCTGGAGCATTCGATTTTTAGGAATATCTATTGATCTTTTTTATCTTAAAGCGAATATGAAAGTAATAATTTTTGAAGATTATCGTCAACTGTCTGAGCATGCTGCCAATGAAATCATAGAGGTCATTCAACATAAAAAGGATGCATTGATTTGTTTTGCTTCCGGAGACTCGCCTAAACTTACCTGCGAACTTTTTGCTCAAAAAGTAAAGAATACAAACCTTGATATTTCGCGATGTAGTTTTATTGAATTGGATGAATGGGTTGGCCTGGCACCCCAGATAAAAGGAAGTTGTCATTATGATTTTATGGATAGGCTGGTGAAGCCATTAAACCTTGCACGGGAGCAATATCACGTCTTTGATGGATTGGCAGAGGACCTGAGCCATGAGTGTGAATTAATGGATCACTACATTGATATGAAAGGAGGCCGCATTGATATTATGATTGTAGGCCTTGGAATGAATGGGCATATTGGATTTAATGAACCAGAAACAGACTTTGGTTTAAAATCGCATGTCATTACGCTCGATCAGACTACGGTGGAGGTAGGTCAGAAATATTTCGAACAATCTGTTTCGCTGACTAAAGGTATTACGTTAGGTCTTGCATATCTGATTGAAGCGAAGAAAGTATTGTTGCTTGCTAATGGTGCAAGAAAGTCAAAGGTCATCCAACAAACCGTAGAAGGACCTATCACTATTTCTTTCCCGGCGAGTATCCTGCAGATTCATCCGGAAGGATTCATCCTGGTGGATAAAGAAGCGGGCATTTTACTGGATGGAGATAAACGATAGCTGAATCAACATCGGCTTATTTTAAGAAAAAAAAATTGAAATAGCTTAAGTATATCTATTGATTCTGCATTTGAATGGCAAAGCATGCCGCACCAATAGCTCCGGCTAAATCTCCAAATACAGCTTTTATTACTTGTACGTGACCTCCTCCCGGACGCCATTCATATTGACTTATGTATTCATTCAATGGTATGAATAAATCATCACCTGCTTCTGTGATACCGCCTCCTAAAATGATGACCTGTGGAGATAGAATATTGGATATGGAAGCAATTCCAATAGCTAATTGTCTTATGGACTTCAACCAAACTGCTTTAGCAAAAGTATCTCCTTGATGATAAGCTGCAATTAAATCATGAGTAGAAGAAAACTGTCCATTGCTTCTTTTCTGAATCGTACAGTTCCCAATACAGTCTTCAAGACTACCCGGCATTCCGGTGACATCAGGATCAAGCTCATCATTGATCACCATATGGCCGATATGACCAGCTTTGTTAAAAGCCCCCATATAAGGTTTGCCATCGATGAGTATGGCACCTCCTACACCGGTACCAAGAGTAATCATTACAGCGTGTTTATAATCTTTAGCTTCACCAAATTTTGCTTCCGCCATCATAGCTGCTACGCCATCATTAACCACATATGCAGGATGGTTTAAATATTCTTTCCAGATAAAATTTTCCAATCCCTGCATACGACCGGGCATAAAAGCTATGGCCGAATAAGATTCATTAGGTAATCCGGGAGCGGAAATGCCTAGAGAATAAGAAGATTGAGGAACGAGCATTTTAATTTCTCTCAGCGTATCAGCTACCTTTTGTTTCCATATTTTATCATCCCCGTCTTGCGTGGAGGTATAAAATTGATGCAATACATTACCATAAATATCAATAGCAACTGCTTTGATTCGGGTTCCTCCAAGATCTATTCCAATAGTAACTTCTTGCATAGATTATTTAATTGATTACATCCATACATAAAACTGTTTACAAAATATCATTGTGAAAGTATAACTAGAAAACTTTATGAAGCAATTAGCGCGATTAAAATCGGTATGTTGTAAACCATGATGACATCTGTTTATTTGGTTGCCGGTTTCCAACCCAGCGCTTTTAACTCTTCGGTATTCATAGTAATAATATTTACATCCAATTTGATTGGGACCAGTGGAGTATCGGTAGAGTCTGTTTTTACAGATGCAATGGCTTCAACGACATCCATGCCCTTGATTACTTTTCCAAAGATCATGTAATTGCCATCGAGACGTGCAAGGCCAGCTTTATTTTCCACGATATAAAACTGACATGTTGCAGAAAGTTTATCCGGATTGTCATCGCGTCCTATGCCTACGGCTCCATATACATGTCGAATGCTATCCCTGAATTCCGGTTTTAATAAATACGTTGAATCTTTAAATCCGGCCGGAGTATCAGGACACCCCCCCTGTATTACAAAATTCTTAATTACCCGGTTAAATGTCAGCGTATCCCAATAACCTTCATTAGCGAGTTTAATAAAACTGGCTTTGTGATTTGGTGTTTCATCATACATCGCAAAAAGGATTTCTCCAAAACTGGTTTTAATCTGACCAACCGGAATAGGTTCTTTTTTTGAAGTAGAGCATGAAAACAAAAAAATGAAAATTAATATATAAGTTGTTTTATTCATACAAAGTTTATTGAGTGTTATTTATTCTGTCTTTTAAAATCCAATTTGAAGAAAATAGTTTATAAATCATTTTTGAATTATCCCAATGATAAAATCTCCGTCCATACTTTTTTTAATACCGGAATTCCCATCTCCGTGTTCCGTTTCCGATTATTTAAAACCCGTTCGCCGGGATAGGTTATTTTTTTAGAAGGATCTTTTGTAATGGATTGGTGATAATCATCTATAATTCCTTCCACCGTCTTAGCAATCAATGAATGATTACTCAGTTTTAAAGGATCAATGGCTATAAATAGTTGGGAAATATCAGTTTCTATTTTTGATTTGGTGATTTCATGCCCGCTAAGTCCCCCGGACAATATGGTTGAAAATATATCCAATAACAAAGACAAACCAGCCCCTTTCCAATACCCTATAGGTAAAGCTAATCGGGATTTGATAATGGAAGCAGGATCATTCGTTAGTTCGCCATCCAGGTTATATCCCCCCGGGGCAGGAAGTTTTTCATTATTAAATAAAGCCAATTCCATAGCACCATAAGAGTATTGGGACATAGCCATATCCAGTACAATACCTTCTTCTTTATAGGGCAAGGCCATCACAAAAGGATTATTACCCAATCTCGAATCTACAGCTCCCCACGCAGGCATGGCAGCAATCGTATTGGTAATTCCAATAAAAAAATAACCGGCTTTTGCAGCTTGCCACCCATACGTGCCTCCCCGAATCCAATGATTCGTATTGGCAAGAGCTATGCAACCTATACCATATTCTGATGCTAATTGCATGGCTTTATCTGTTGCATACTTCGCATTAAGTGTACCAGGACCCCGATTTCCAAGCCATTGTTCAATAGCTCCGAATTTATGATGTAATGTGGGAATTGCATTAGGAATGACAAGGCCAAGTTTTACATATTCTACAAACCTGGGAAAACGATTTACACCATGAGTATAGATTCCGTCAATACTATTGGCAGTAAATATTTCAGCAACAGAATTCGCCCTGTCTTTCGTAAAACCGAGTGGCGACAGAATTGAAAAAAACCGGTGATGCATTTCAGACGCTGTAATTAAAATGGTATGTTCCGGCATTTATGAAAATTAAAATGGTGGTTCTGATTTTTCCAGCTCTAATAAAATCAAGAAATAGAATAGAATATTATATAAGTCCAAAGATTGAATTATAGATTTCAGATTATACTTCAAGTTGCACTTTTAATGAGCGCACTTTATCTAATGCGACATGCATTGCTTTCGCGGCCTGGTTGAGTGGGAATGTATCGGTGATGAATGGGTTTAGATTGATTCGTTTTGACACTACCAGATTTATCGCTTCATTGAATACATTGCCATAGCGGAAAGATCCCATAAATTGAATCTCTTTTACCATGACCTGGTTAGCTGGTAGTGGAATGTCTACAGTGCTCAACGTACCAATCTGTACAATCGTACCCCCAGGTCTGATCAAGTCAAATGCCTGACGCAAAGCAGGACTTGCACCAGATGCTTCGAATATGACATCAAACCCGTCACCTGTGAGTTCTTTTACTTTCGAGTTAAGATTTTTATCAGAAGGATCCAGGCAATGATCAATACCAACACCTAATGCAAATGTTCTTCGCTCCGGTACGATATCGCTGACTACTACAGGTACTCCACCAAATGCTTTAGCTGTAAGTGCTGTCAATAAACCAATCGTGCCTCCACCTGTTACCAATACATGCTTGCCTCCTAAAAGCCCGGGTCTCTTTACTGCATGTAGGGCTACTGCTAATGGTTCAATCATTGCGCCAAAACCATCATCCATTTCATCCGGCAACACATGGCATTGATCCGCACGAACAGATACATATTCAGCCATTGCTCCATTCGTTGGCGGATTAGTAGATCCGCTGCCCAGCATAATGGTTTGCCTGCAAAGATTACCTCTGCCGTTTTTGCAGTAGTCACAAAATCCGCATGCTCTTGCCGGATTTACAGTAACCCGTGATCCAATCCGAAGTAAAGTAGAAGTGTCGTTATGTACTTTTACCACTTCACCGGTTAATTCATGACCCAGAATAAAAGGTTTGGTAGGAGTAAAACTGCCGCAATAACCATCTTCAAAATAATGTAAATCGGATCCGCAGATTCCCACTTTTTTTGTGCGAAGCATGACCATTCCCGGAAGGAGATCTGGTTTAGCAAAATTTTCAAACCGAAGATCTTTCGCAGCATGCAATACTACTGCATTCATTGTACTACTCATTGAGATATAGACGAGTTGATGATAAAAATTATTTGTGTCTAAAACAAGGTAATCATATTCTGACTTCAATGAATGTCCTTATTATCAAATATTATTGAGTCATTTCTTAAGGGAGGAATGAAATAAAAAAAGAAGGGTTGAGCAAGCCCAACCCCTCTTTTAAAACACTATACTTGTATTGAAAAACCTCTTCTGATTTTATAATCTGGATTTTGAGTATAAGGGGGCCAGTACTTACCAGGTTTATTTGGTTTTTTTTGTGGAATAGGCCTTAAGTAATGCACTTTCAGGTTTAAACCCAGCAGTAACCGTTTACATCTGCTGCAGTAACAATATTGGTCCCTTTAATCAGGATTGTCTATCCAGGTAATCCTTCTCCGTTTTGATTATGGACTGTACCAGATATTTTGATATCTAAGCTGACATGGTGAACGCCAATGCTGTAAATATCAGTAGCAAAAAGAACGAGCGGCCATTAAAAAACCAGGTGCCTTTTAAGATTGAAAAATTGAATTCCTTTATCATACAATGTAGAGTTAATGAAACCAAAGCAAAGTTTATTCAGGTTCGAATATAAGATAGTTCGCAAGAAAATTGTAATCGTTTACATTTTTCTTTCGAAAATTTTTATAGTTTTGTTGTGATTGTCGATATGAAGTAAGAATGAACAAAGAGCGCGAAGTCACTATTTATGATATTGCTGATAACCTCAATCTTTCGATTGCTACGGTGAGCCGGGCATTGAAGAATGATCCGGTAGTAAATAAAAAGACTAAAAAGAAGATTACTGATTTAGCTGAAAAGTTAGGTTATAGGACTAATCATTTTGCTAAAAATCTTCGTACTCAAAAGACAAATACCATCGGAGTAATCATTCCAAGGCTCAACAGTTATTTTATGTCGACGGTCATTGCCGGGATGGAAGCTGTTGCCAATAAAGCAGGATATAATCTCATTATCTCCCAATCTGCAGAAACTTTCGAGAAAGAAATAGAAAGCGCAGGTACCATGTTTAACAACAGGGTGGACGGATTACTGGTATCGCTCGCGTATGAAACAAAAAATCTGGATCATTTTAATCAATTTCTGAATAAAAAAATTCCTTTGATTTTTTTTGACAGAGCAGAAGATCAGGAATCATTTGCCAATATTGTCTTGGATAATGCTAAAGCGGGCTTTGATGCCACAGAACATCTTATTAAGCAAGGTTGCAGGCGAATCGTACATCTTACTGCTAATTCTGTACGTGATACATATTCGGAACGGTTAAGGGGATATCAAAATGCCTATAAACAATATGGAATTCCTTTTGATGAACACCTGATACTCCGGGGCAACCTCAGTATGGAATTTGGAAGAGAGGCAGCCAATAAGATCATGGCTATGCCACAAAGACCTGATGGAATCTTTGCAGCCAATGATAACAGTGCAGTAGGTTGCATGATTCATCTCAAAAGCGAAGGTGTGAGAATACCTGAAGATATAGCTATAGTAGGGTTTAATAATGACCCGATATCTATAGTAATAGAACCCAATCTCACTACGATCAATTATCCTGGATACGAAATGGGTGAATTAGCTGCAGGTCATCTCATCAGCCATTTAAGCGGATCGCAATTATTGCAAAAGACCAAATCAATTTTATTACATCACGAATTATTGATAAGAAAATCTAGTATTCGAATTTAAAAATTAACTTCAAGTTCTTAAAAACATGAGTAAACAATCAAGAGTAGCAATCATCACCGGAGGTGGCTCCGGCATTGGTTTTGGAATAGCTGAAAAATTTGTATCCATTGGAATTAAAACCATTATTGTCGGACGGGATGAAGAAAAATTGAAAGCCGCACAATATAAAATAGGTGATGGAGCTTATGTAAGACCATGCGATCTTAATGATTTAAAATCCATACCTGCATTTATTCAAAGTATAATAGATGAATTTGGTCAAATTGATATCCTTGTTAATAATGCCGGTATCAACATGAAAAAAGATTTTGTGGAAGTTTCAGACGAAGACTTTCAAAAAGTAATTACTACGAATCTCTGTGCTGTGTTTTCTATCACCCGTGAAGTGGTCAAAGACATGCTCAAAAGAGAAAACGGTTCGATCCTCAATATCTCATCTATGGCAGCTCAGTACGGCCTGCCCAGGGTCATAGCATACTCTTCATCAAAAACAGCTATTGAAGGATTTACCAGGGCTATGGCTTCTGAACTTTCAGGACGTGGTATCCGTATCAATTGTATTGCGCCTGGTTTTATAGAAACTCCCATGACGGCCAAAGCACTTAATGATGACCCGGTAAGAAAAGGAAAAGCGATGGGACGTACACCTATGGGAAAGATGGGTCAACCTTCGGATATAGGATCGGCAGCAGCTTTCCTTGTTTCGGATGAAGCAGGTTTTGTGACAGGCACTGTGCTTTGCGTAGACGGAGGTAACTCCATTGGATTTTAGTGACAGTAATTCTTTATCTATCACGGGTCTCTTTATTCACTGAAAGGTGATTTATTAAAATTACGAGTTACGAATGACGAGCCCGAAGCTTTCGGGGCTAATGTCGAATGGAATATCAATTCGTATTTAATTCGTAATTCGGCACTCTCATTCAATCAGAATGGCACATCATCATCGGCATTCATCCTGCTCGGCCGGGTAATGTTTCCACCAAAATGTGCAGGTACCGTCGGTGGCATTTCTCCTCTCAACCGGGTAAAGTCAAATTCATCCAATTGAGTAAACTTAGCATACTTGTCTATAAACTTGAGCTGAACCGTTTCCAATGGTCCGTTTCTGTGTTTGGCGATAATGATTTCCACTACTCCTTTAGGCAGTGAATCATCTCCTCCTTCCACTTCATAATAGTCTGGCCTGTAAATGAAGGTTACGATATCAGCATCTTGCTCTATGGCACCGGATTCCCTGAGATCTGAGAGCATAGGTCTTTTAGCACCGCCCCTTGTTTCTACCGCCCGACTAAGTTGTGAAAGGGCTATTACTGGTACATTGAGTTCTTTAGCTAATCCTTTTAAAGCTCTGGATATCGATGATATTTCCTGCTCCCGGTTTCCGTTTTTATTGTCAGATCTACCACTCATAAGTTGAAGATAATCTATGACGATCATCTTGATATCGTGATGCATTTTAAGTCGTCTGCATTTAGCTCTGAGTTCAAAAATATTGATACCCGGCGTATCATCGATATAGATAGGCACATCACTCATTCGCTCAATGGCTTTATGTAATGTTTTCCATTCTCCTTCATCCAGCCGGCCGTTTCTCATTTTGGTACCTTCTATTTCAGCTTCCAGGGAAAGTAGTCTCGTCACTAATTGTTGACTGGCCATTTCGAGCGTGAAAATTGCAATAGGCATTTTGTGATCAAACGCGGCATTCCGCGCCAGGGCAAGCATGAAACTTGTTTTACCCATACCAGGTCTTGCAGCTATAATAATAAGATCGGAAGGTTGCCATCCCGAAGTCACCCGGTCCAGGGCAGTGAACCCTGAAGGAACACCTGTAAGACCTTCTTCTCGTTGAGAAACAGCTTCAAGGTGTTTTTGAGCTTTAATAGCAAGAGCGCCGAGGGATTCATAACCCCGGTTCATATTGCCTGAGGTGACATCATATAAATTGCGCTCCGTTTCATCCAATAAATCGAAGACATCCACTGATTCATCAAATGCTCCACTGATAGTCGAAGTAGCAATTCGAATGAGTTCTCTCTGGATAAACTTTTGAGCTACGATCCTGGCATGATATTCAATATTGGCAGCAGAGCCTACTTTATTGGATAATTCTACCAGATAGTGAATACCACCTGCCGTCTCAAGTTCTGTTGATTTTTTTAATGATTCATGTACGGTCAATAAGTCTATAGGCTGGGTCTTTTCAAACAAACCCAACATGACTTTATATATGAGTTGATTTTGAGGTTTATAAAAGCTTTCAGGTTTGAGCACATTGATGACGACTGCTAATGCATCTTTATCGATCATAATGGCTCCTAATACCGCCTCTTCAAGCTGTACTGCCTGAGGTTGAATTTTCCCATACGTCATAATGTTTGACTCATCCTCTATTTTTTTAAAAGGACGTCTCGACGGGGAATTAATATCGAATACGGGGTTAGAATTTTCCATTACTAAGCGCAAACATAATCTTAAATAACATATATATCCTGAGTTTAATATCAGGTCTGACTCAAATGTAATCAGGCCTATGAACATATTATGTATTGACAAGGAATCAGTGCTTAAAGACCCTGTTCAAATAATGTGAATTATATGTTGATAACTTACTCTTACTGTGGAAAACTTTATGCAAATCCATTATAATACCAGCATTTGCAAATCCAATTATTAAAATAAACTTGTTAATAATTTCTATTAAAATCTTTTAGGAGATATATTTTATTTTACCAATTATCACCTTATAGTCTTGTTTGGAGGATTATTAGATTTGATAAAAATTAATTTAACTTACAGAAAAAAAAAGATGATTCGGAGGAATTTTATCCGGCATTCAATCCTTACTTCCATTGGAGTAAATGTACTGGTAGCCGAAGCTTGTAAATCACCGGATACACCTAAACCTAAACCGAAAGAGGAAAATTTTATTTTAGAGGAAATCACCCTGGATGACCTTCAAAAACAAATGGCGGCTGGACAAATCACCAGCGAAAAAATCACACAGCTCTACCTGGATCGGATCAATCAAATAGACAAAAACGGTTACCAGCTCAATGCTGTCATCGAACTAAACCCCGATGCCATACAAATAGCTAAAGCCCTTGATGAAGAACGTAAAGCAGGTAAAATCAGAGGGCCTCTTCACGGAGTGCCTATCCTCATCAAGGACAATATCAATACGGCAGACAAAATGATGACTACAGCAGGCGCGTTGGCCATGGTAGGGAATATAGCACAGCAGGATGCTTTCATAGTCAGCCAATTGCGCCAAAGCGGTGCAGTATTATTAGGTAAAACCAATCTTAGTGAATGGGCAAACTTCAGAAGCACACGAAGCAGTAGTGGTTGGAGTAGCCGGGGAGGACAGACCAAAAACCCTTACGTGTTAGATCACAGTCCATGTGGGTCAAGCTCAGGTACCGGTTCAGCGGTTGCCGCCAATTTATGTGCAATTGGTATTGGTACAGAAACAGATGGTTCTATTGCATGTCCTGCAAGTATTAATGGATTGGTGGGCATTAAACCTACGGTGGGATTATGGAGTAGAACTGGTATTATTCCGATTTCATTTACTCAGGATACCGCTGGTCCGATGACGAGGACAGTAAAAGACGCCGCCATACTATTAGGTGCATTGTGTGGAACGGATCCCAATGATTCTAAATCAGCAGAAAGTAAAGGTAAATCAATATCAGACTATACGAAGCACCTGGCGATGGCAACATTGCAAGGCAAGAGGTTAGGCGTGGATAAATCCTTGTTGAAAAAACACGAAGCTATTGATAAGATCCTAAGCCAAACTATTGATTTAATGAAGTCAAAGGGCGCCACTATTATTGAGGTGGATTTTATGGGACTTAACAGTAAAGTCAATGCCCCGGAATTTACCGTATTAAAATATGAATTTAAAGATGGTTTAAATAAATATCTCGCCAATAGTCATCATAGCATGAAATCACTCGATGACATTATTAAATTCAATAATGAAAATAAAGAAAAGGCAATGCCATTTTTCCAACAAGAATTATTGGAACAATGCGCTGTGCTTGGTGATCTGAAAACAAAAGAATATAAACTAGCGCTTAAAAACTCTCATGAAAAAGCTAAAGCAGATATAGACGGCTTATTGAAAAAAGATAAACTGGATGCATTGATCGGGCCAGCCTCAGGCGCGAGCTGGTGCATCGATAAAGTCAATGGTGATCACTTTACAGGTTACGGTGCGTACGGAATTGCCGCTGTAGCAGGTTATCCAAGCATTACTGTACCACTGGGATATGTGCATGAATTGCCGGTAGGACTTAGTTTTATAGGTACGGCCTATGACGAAGAAAATCTTATCGGTATTGCATATGCTTATGAGCAATTGACTAAAGTGAGGAAAGCACCAAAGTATATACCTTCCATTTAATATTAAAGAATTAAATTCAAATTCAAGTTCAAATTCAACGTAAAACTCAATTAAATAATGAAAAAACTTTTATTCATAGTATCCGTATGTCTGTTCCTGGTCAGACTGAATGCCCAACCGGTTGAAAGGCTTATCAAAGTTCATGTTTCACCGGATCACACGGATTGGACATACAAGCCGGGAGAAAAAGTAAATTATACCGTATCAGTTACACGCAATGAAGAATTGATTCCCAATTGTATGATCCGGTATGAAATTGGTCTGGAAAAAATGCCTCCGGTAAAAAAGGATTCTATGGTGCTCAGTACCGGGATGACCAAACTGGATGGAGGTACTTTAAATAGTGAAGGTTTTACCAGGTGTGTAGTCACTACCATGATCGATGGTAAATTATATCGGGGGCTTGCTACGGCTGGATTTAATCCATCCAGTCTAAAACCGGTAGTTGATTATCCTAAAGATTTTATTACGTTTTGGGACTCTGCAAAAATAGCTTTGGCTAAAGTTCCGATGGATGCCCGCATGACTTTATTGCCTGATCGATGTACTGAAAAATCTAATGTATATATGGTCAATATTCAAAACGCGAGAGGTGATGGAGGTACAGTAAGATTGTTTGGAATATTATGTGTTCCAAAAAAAGAAGGCAAATATCCGGCATTACTCAAAGTTCCCGGAGCAGGAGTGCGACCTTATGCAGGTGATGTTGCTATGTCTGACAGAGGTGTGATTACTTTAGAGATTGGCATTCATGGAGTTCCCGTTAATATGGACCCCGGAGTCTATGTCAATCTTGGAGCAGGAGCGTTGGCAGGATATTGGACTTTTAATCTTGACGATCGGGATAAGTATTATTATAAAAGAGTTTATCTGGGATGTGTAAGGGCTAATGATTTTATTTATTCATTACCACAGTTTGATGGTCAGCATCTTGCTGTTACCGGCGGTAGCCAGGGCGGTGCCTTGTCTTTAGTTACAGCTGGTCTTGATCCCCGGGTTAAATATCTTGGTGCGTTTTATCCCGCCTTATCTGATCTGACAGGATATACTCAAAACCGGGCAGGTGGGTGGCCACATATGTTTGATAAAAACAATCCCGGTAACCTTATCGATACGAAGCTTAAAACGGCAGCTTATTATGATGTAGTCAATTTCGCGAGACAGATTAAAGTACCGGGAGTCTATTCCTGGGGATATAACGACGAAACTTGTCCACCTACCTCTATGTTTCCAGCATACAATCTGATTTCTGCCACTAAGGAATTATGGTTATACCAGGAGACAGGACACTGGACCTATCCTGAACAAAATGAAAGAATGAATAATTGGTTATACGACATGTTGATGAAGTAACAATAAAACTAACCGAAGAAAGCAGGAGTTCATTTTAAATTGTGATGTGGACGTTTGATTTTTAGTAGGATTTTTTATTGATATACCATAAGATCATTCTTTCTGATAATTATACAGGCCACACGATTGATGAAAAGGATTTCAAAAAAATCAGAAGTACAAGACCTTACCTGCCATTGCATTTCAACATATCATGCTGAGGGTTTGGATTCATGTATACAGGCTGTTTATTCAACCATATTATCAAATAAAATAAAATTCCCCCTTCTTGAATTTGCAGCAACAGAGTTGTTTCAACATATCAAGACCGGTGATCAACTATCGTTTTTAAATCAGATTCAATCACGTAAGACTATTGGAGGCAATGTCATCACAGGCATCATTCTACAAAAACGATTAAAGAAACATTTTAAACAAACTATAAATAAAGCAACAGAATATATCGGTGCTGCTGATGCATGGTATGTATGCGATATTATTGGTGAGCGGGTATGGGGATTTTCTTTATTGCAAGATCCGGACAAGACCATTAAAGAGATTCTGAGATTATCTGCTCATCCCAATCAATGGGTGATACGTTCATTGGGTGCAGGAGCTCACTATTCTATTAAGAAAGGGTTGGATCAGATGCATGTAAAGACTTTATTCGATATACTGCTTTCAATGGCTAACACTACGAATAAAGAAATTCGGCAAGGTGTAGGCTGGGCTGCAAAAACTACAGCGAAGTTTCATCCTGAAATCATAAACGACTTTAAAGAACAAATCCAGCAAACTGAAAAAATAAAACCCTGGTTCAGAACTAAAATAAAAACCGGACTGGACAGAGGCAGATATAAAGAATTAAGAATTAAAAATGAAGAATGAAAAATTAAGCTTCAGTTTCTTTTTTTGATTCTTCGTGTTCATCGCTTTTAAGGTTGTCGGTAAATTCTTTAATTTTTTCACCTACAACTTCAGAAACCGCACGCACAGTATCTACTACATCTTCTAGGGTTTCACCCAACGTAGTACCTATTGAATCAATGATACTGTCGTGATGAGCAGTTTTACCACCGGTAATGGCTTCAGCTGCTTTTTCAATACGACTATCATCTTTGCGGGCTTCGGCCGCTTTTCGCATTTCATCTTTGATGCGATCTTCTACTGCATGTTTGGCCTGTTCTAATTTATCTTTCTCCTGACGGCGAATGTCTTTTTGTTTTTCCTGTTCTACTCGTTTTTCAAGGTCAGCTTTGGTGGAATTCATGTCCTTGAGTTTCTCTTCTTTTGAACGAATGCGTTCATCGATCATTTTTATTTTAGCTTGCCTGATCTGGGCTTCGAGCTGACCTTCAGAATTTGCTATTTTTCTTTTTTCAAACTCGAGGTCACTATAATCCCGTTTGATTGAAGATTGCATTTTACCCAAAGCATCGACTAAGCCATCATATCGCCTGGTCAGTCTGTCAGAGCCGGCTCCACCTTCTTTGTTTTCCTTACCACCGGATCTTTTTTCTTTAATTTGCTTAAATAAATTATCGATTTGATCCCACACATGACCACGGTCAGTACGATTCATTTCAGCTTGTTGCAGCTTTTGTTGTAGTTGTTTAAGTTCTTCAAAAATAGGTTGCATACTCAAGCCTCTGCCTAATTTTTGGCTGATCTCCTCAAGTTTAGTCTGAAAACTATTTACAAAGACTTTTGACGACTTGTCAAATTCCTCATCTACTGCTTTTCTTAGTTTTTTAAGATGTTCAAATAGGGAGTTAGTTCCGTCCCTGAGGATTTGAGCATGTTCTTTAAAAAGATTTCTTTCTCTTACCTGATTTTGAACTTTATCCCAGAAATTTTTCAATTCATCCCAGAGTTCATTATCATATTTTAGTAATTTCTCTGTCTTCTCCTTAAGATCCTGGTATTCATTTTCAAAACCCTGCTTTAATTTATGAGAAAGCACGATGAAATGCCATTCAGTTTGTGCCCTGGTGATGATATCGTCTTTATCTGATTTGATGCCTTCGGATAGCAGTGATTCAGAAGCGGTGAGCGCTTTTTCTGATTGAGTTACTGTATCAGGAAACGATACTTCTTTATCGTTTCTCCAGTCTTTCATCATTGCATTTGCGAAATCTTCAGTCACTGAAGCCGCCGGGAAAATCCATTCGTGAACTTTGTTTTGTTCCGGATCCAGTTGTAAAGCAACCAGGACTTTTTCATTTGCCGCGTTAGTGCCCCAAAATACGATTCTAGTTTTCATAAGTAAAGTCAGTTTCTGTTATGTATAAAAGGATAATTCAAAGTACATTCTCCAAGTAATCTCCCTGATCAGGCTTCTACTTCGAGAGGTATAAGTTCGTGTTTGATCATATATTCTGCAATCTGGATCGCATTGGTAGCTGCGCCTTTGCGCAAATTATCAGCCACGATCCACATATTTAGAGTTTTATCCTGGGATTCATCCTTTCGCAATCTTCCCACGAAAACTTCATTTTTTCCTCTAGCATATAACGGCATAGGGTACTTGAAAGTTGCCGCGTCATCTAATAATTCTATTCCATCAGCATTGGCCAATATTGATTTTACCTCATCTAATGTAAAGTCTTTTTCAAATTCAATATTTACACTTTCACTATGTCCGCCTTTAACCGGTACCCGAACTGCAGTTGCAGTAATACGAATGGAAGGGTCCCCCATAATCTTCCTGGTCTCATTCACCATTTTCATTTCCTCTTTGGTATAGCCATTATCCAGAAAAATATCACAATGAGGAATCACATTTTCAAAAATCTGATATTTGTAAGCCTTCTCATCAGCAGGCACTTGTTGCCCCTTCTGTTCCAGATCGTACTGTTTTACGGCTTTTACGCCGGTCCCTGTCACAGATTGATACGTCGAGATGACCAATCTTTTAATGCCATATGCTTTATGTAAAGGAGCCAGAGCTACCACCATCTGAATCGTTGAACAATTGGGATTAGCGATAATACGGTCTTCCGGCGTGATCGCATCACCATTGACTTCAGGTACTACGAGTTTTTTGGTGGTATCCATTCGCCAGGCTGATGAATTATCCACTACAATGGTACCCACTGCTGCAAATTTAGGGGCCCATTCCAGAGAGACAGATGCACCGGCAGAAAATAAAGCCAAATCAGGTTTTTTAGCAACAGCTTCTGCAAGGGTATGGATAATGTATTCTTTACCTTTAAACTTAAAGGGATGACCTGCTGATTTTTCCGATGCAACAGGAATAAATTCAGAAATAGGAAATCCTCTTTCTTCGAGGACTTCACACATTACCGTACCTACAAGGCCGGTGGCGCCTACACATGCAACTTTCATTAATGGTGTTTAAATAATTTGAGGGCGCAAATATAAGGAGTTTCGATTTCTTTATACTTTTAGGAATGAAACAACCTTTAATCTATGAACCGCCCTTTATGTATTCTATCCCTGATTTTATTAACATTCTATGATTATGCCCAGGTTTCTGAATCTTTTAGCGACTCGACCATAGAATTATCACCAGTAAAGTGGTCTGGTCAAATAAATGATTTTAAAATCAATGGAGATCATCAATTGCAGAGCATTGGTAACAGTGCAGGAGTTTCGTTGATCCATACTCCATTCCTGTTATCTACATCGATGGAATGGCAATTTTGGATAAGATTGAATTTTGCCCCTTCAGAGAGCAATCGGCTTCGCATTTATCTTCAATCCAATGATACCACATTTTCAAAAGCTGATGCTTATTATATTGAATTAGGTGACAATGGTAATCTTGATGCCATCAAATTCTATCGACAATCTCTGGGCAAAGCTATATTACTTGCAGAAGGAACTTCAGGGGCTGTAAGTAGTGAAACTTTAATTGCAAGATTGAAAATAAATAAATCAACCACTGGGTATTGGACATTAAATGCAGATTACCATGGCAATAACGATTTTATAGAGGAATGGTCTCTGCTGGACACTACTTTTCAGATGCAGCAACCGTCCTATTTTGCTTTGCAATGTTTATATACTTCCACTAGAAAAGATAAATTTTTATTCGATGATATCTTTATTCATCCGGATTCCGCGGATCACACTCCACTCAGGATTGACAGAGTTACATCCGATAGCAATGAAGTGAAACTTTATTTCAATAAACCTGTTGATTCTC
>JBDTUE010000011.1:0-41761 GCA_040007895.1 Saprospiraceae bacterium
TGGACTCATGAAAATCTTCCATTTTATCCAGGAAGACTTTAGAATAATCCCCACTTTTTTTAAAAAACTTCCGTCTCATTTTGGCACCCTTTTCAGGCGCAAATATTATCCCTATCAATAATCCCGTTGTAAAACCAACGAATAAACCCAATATTAATAATTGTGATTTCATGTTTCGATTTTTCAACACAATCATGTATTAAAGGGGAGATCTTCCTTGTATAACTCTCAGCAGCACAGCAATGATAGCAAATACAAGTAAAATATGAATGACATATCCAACACTAAATCCAAAATAGCCAATAGCCCATAGGATTAATAGAATGACGGCTATTATATAAAGTAAATTGCCCATGTTATAAGTTTTTAGGCGATGTTTAATGAAATGAATTCTGTAAAGAAGATCTTCCATTTAATTTAAAAAGTGAGTTAGTTTCTTCATCTTCTTCATTCTCCAGATTAATGGAAGATTCAGCAATTTGAGAAAGTTGTACTCCTGCTGCAGTGTCTTCGTCCAGGGTTTGAAGCAATAAATCAGCCGTATCATCTTCTCTTAATATAGTAGCAAAGGAATATAAAGTACTATATGCGGCAATCTTATAATGTTCAATTTTTTGATCAGACGCTATAATACATGCATCACGGACAGTCCCTTCGTAAGTCTGCTCTATCAGACCTTCCGCCTCCATAATTAATCCTTCCATTGCATGGCATTTGACAGCAACGGGTGATTCACCCAATATAGTAAACACTTCTTCAAGTCGGATTATTTGTTCGTTCGTTTTTTCAAGGCGGTTGCTTAGTCCTTTAATCAATTGTGGGGCAGTTGCATTTTTAATCATTTTGGGGATTACTTTGGTGAGCACTTTTTCAGTCCAGTATATTTTTTCAAGTTCATCCATAAATAGATTGGTCAAGCCTGCTTCTGCATCTGGAACTGTGGTGATAGCACTCTTATTTAATTTCATATCTCTTGTATTTTGTTACTTTTTGAATATTATTATTCTAAAACTGTTTTTTTACATCTTTTCGTATTTCTTTTGACAAGTAAGCGCATGGTCAAGGTGAGTTCTTAAATCAGGAAGCAAATTAGTAGCCCACATTTTGATATCGGCATCACTGGACTCCGTAGAAGCTTTTTCAAACAATGCAATGGCTTCTTTGTGGCCATTTACCATCATATCACAATATTCTTTATCAAATTCCTTTCTATCTTTTTCGGCTAATTTTTGATAGTCATTTTTAGTTTCGTCTGTGATAGACGCAGGGATCGATATTGTTTTTTGCTTTGCCAGTGCGGACAAGTCATTTAAAGATTTAGTGTGAGCTTCTTCCATTTCTTTGCCGAGAAACTTCACATCAGATGTATTGCTTACCTGTTGTGCAAGCTTTCCTAAACTTATCTCTTTCAAATTGATCTCAGCAGCGTTAACCAGAAATTTAGCATCCTTTTCTTTGTCTGCTTCGTTAAATTTGGCATCGTTATGCTCTTTAGCAACTTCTTTTGTGTCCTCTGGTTTCTGATTATTTTGACAATTTTGCATACCTAATAATGCCATAATCATGAGTGCCAGGATGAAATTAAACTGATACCATTTAAACATTTTCATGATCTGTAGATTTAATGTGAATAATGATACAAAGTTGTGCTGGCCCAAATAAAAAGTATTACATCATTTTGTAAAAAAATTATACAATTTTAATGCTGAAAGAATGGATCTGATAATCAGGTCAAGATGGGTATCCAGTGCACTAGCCATCTTTTATAAAGTGATTACATCCATCTTATCATGTTTTAATGAGACAGGTCACTTGTATGGTTTGAGAATAATTGTCTTAAAAGATTTGCAAATTTTTATTTGGGAGCCCTTATTTTTTTTACAGCCTTTTCATCCGGGGCAATTTTTCCATCTCTCAACTCAGCATATGCTCTGGTAAATTCGGCCCCATAAAATACAATCATTGATGAATATGAAACCCAAAGCAAGATTAAAATTATGGACCCTGCTGCGCCATATCCTGAACCCGGATTAGCTGTTCCAAAATACAATCCTAGCCCAAATTTTCCGATATCAAACAGGAGTGCAGTAACCATGGATCCTATCCATACATGTCGCCATTTAATTTTAGCATCCGGAAAAAACTTAAACATAAGTGAAAACAGGAGTGTAAGAATTAAAAGTGAAAAGATGAAATTGATAATTTGTAGAAAGATTATATACGAATCAGAAAATTTGTTCGATAACCAATTGCCTAAAGCAGAAATGGTGGCAGAAACAACCAGGGAGACGATGAGTATAAACGCTATGGCAATCGTGAGTCCGAATGAAAACAATCGTACTTTAATCACATTCCATATTCCTGATTTGCTGGGGTCCGTTTTAACATCCCAGATAATATTCAAAGATTTTTGAAATTGCGTAAATACACCAGTGGCACCTAGTATGATGGTGAAAGTACCAATAATAGCCGCCCAAACTGTCTTTTTGGTTTCACTTGCTTTGACAATCATGTTCCGGATTTGCTCCGAAGTATCCTTTCCCATGGTTGCCGATATTTGGGATAGAATTTGATCATTCACAGCATCGCGGCCAAAAAAATAACCTGCAAAAGTTATGATGACCACCAATAAACCCGGTAATGAAAATATCGCATAATAAGCGATTACCGCACTTTCCCGAAACGGGTCCTTTGAATTCCAAGCTTTAAACGCGGTTTTAAAAATAGTAAAAATACGCTGGAGAGATATTTTCATCGCCTTGTTTAAGTTCAATATAGTCCTGGCATCGAATAGAAATGAAATAATTTATTGCAATACCAGAATTATATCAAATCATGATTTGATCAGTTTTAGAATTCTGCATGAATCAAAAAAAATCTGAATACTATTTCTTTTTAAATAGAAGAGATCCCCCTATAAGCGTAAAAAGAATCAGGATTAAAAAAATGAAGAATATTACTTTTGCTATAGATGCAGCTCCTGCAGCAATACCCGTGAAACCAAAAATTGCAGCGATAATTGCAATCACTAAAAAGATGGCAGTCCATTTAAGCATAATGATTTTTTTAGTTATGATATAATTAATTTCTTTTAAGAGTAGAGATGAAATTCCGATGATAATTATCAATCTGAAATCAAACTATCTCTACTCTATATAAACAAAGATGTATGCCTTGTACTTAAAAGCGTTTATATGATTTTAACTAAATGCTATATAATTTCCATCTGAAATGACGATAAAAAATCATCGAAGCGGTGAAGTATTTTCTACAAAATACATTTTGGTCTCGCCTTATTATTTGACTGAATTTTGGATCTGTAACCACAATCAAATTTGTCTTGACATATGCTCCATATCCTACCCTGTTATTTATTCCAGGTATGTAATAATCTCCTCCCGTGATTCTACAGCCTGGATATGAGACTACCTGAGGCAGGTACTATTGACAAATATTTGAATTAGTCTCATTTCAAAATCATCCTTATTCCAGAAAACTTGAATAGATGATTCTTAATTGAATTTTTAAAATAATTTAAAGCTCAGACTAAATGGAGTTTTGGAACCTCATTTAAGATTAGTAGGCGGACATCTGAGTTTTATAGTTTTCAGATTTGCTTTTTTTCCAAATTGAAAATTGAATTAGAAACATTTTACCAAGTGGTTGCAGACATTACAACTAGTTGATACTAAATAAAAAAGGCTACTAAAAGCAGCCTTTCAAAAACTAGTTCAGTGACTCCGCTGGGACTTGAACCCAGGGCCCATACATTAAAAGTGTATTGCTCTACCAGCTGAGCTACGGAGTCTACTTTTCGTTAAAAGAGTCGCAAATATATATCTTTTTGAGACAATTCCAAGATTGATTTTAGATATAGTATCCCCATTTTAAAATGGAAGATCGTCATCAAATGACTCGGTAGCCCGTGGGGGAGCCTCAGGAAATGAAGAGGAGCCCTGAGGAGGTGTGGCCTTGTAAGATCCTCCGGTACCTGGTCTTTCATTATTTCCTTCGGCACCTGCGCTACTGACTTTCCATGCCCTTACATCATTGTACCACTTACTATTGTATTCTCGGGCATCAATATCAAAATCTGCCGTAATCATATCACCAATGTTTAAAGGCAAGTGACTCATTTTATCTCCCCAGACACCTATCACTATTTTTTTGGGATATTGTCCATCAGTTTCTAATATGATGTCTTGTCTGCGCCAAGGTCCATTTTTGCCTTCGCCGGTCTGGGCAGGTAATACTTTAAATAGTCGTCCTGTGATTTGCATATCTTAAATATAAAGGTTAATTAATTGTTCATACATTTCTTGTTTCCCGCTCCTAATCGAAGGTTCACCTAATTGAATAGCAAGTTCTCTCAATTGTTCAAGAGTAAGATTTCCTTGTTCAAAATCTTTGCCTTTACCGTGATCAAACGACTCATATCTCATTTTACGCCAGGATTCAAGAGGAGAATCATTTAATAGTTGGTCAGCAGCCAGTAAAGCTCTTGCAAAAACATCCATGCCGTGAATATGTGCGATAAATAAATCTTCCGGATCAGTGCTGTTACGTCGGATCTTTGCATCAAAGTTTACTCCTCCTCCCTGTAATCCGCCAGCTCGTAAAATCACCAACATTGCCTCAACGGTTTCATATTGATTTACAGTAAATTGATCCGTATCCCATCCGTTTTGGTTATCCCCACGATTAGCATCTATACTTCCCAACATTCCTGCATCAGCAGCTACTTGCAGTTCATGCTCGAAAGTATGACCCGATAATGTAGCATGATTTACTTCTACGTTGATCTTAAAATCTTTTTCAAGTCCATAAGCCTTAAGAAAACCAATTACTGTAGCACAATCAAAATCATATTGATGTTTAGTAGGTTCCATAGGCTTAGGTTCAATGAAAAAATTGCCTTTAAATCCCCGGCTTCTTGCATAATCCCTGCTTATTTGTAAAAACCTGCCAAGGTGTTCCTGTTCTCTATGCATATCAGTGTTCAATAAAGAAAGGTATCCTTCCCGGCCACCCCAGAATACATAATTTTCTCCTCCGAGTGCAATCGTAGCATCTAAAGCATTTTTTACCTGTGTAGCCGCATACGTCAACACCTGAAAATCAGGATTGGTGGATGCACCATTCATATACCTTGGATTAGAAAATAAATTGGCTGTGCCCCAAAGTAATTTTACACCGGATTCCGTTTGTTTATTTTTAGCGTAGTCAACAATAGTTTGTAATCTTTTCTCTGACTCAGCAATAGTCAAACCTTCTTCAATGAGATCAAAATCATGAAAACAATAATATGGTGCATCCAGTTTTGTGATGAATTCAAATGCTGCGTCCATTTTATGTTTAGCTCTTTCAATAGCATCTGTTCCATGATTCCAGGGCATAGGTCTAGTCGGCGCACCAAAAGGATCTGCATTGCCATTGCAGAAGCTATGCCAGTACGCAACAGCAAACTTAAGGTGATCTTCCATTCGTTTACCCCTGACCATTCTTGAAGGCTCATACCATTTAAATGCTAATGGATTTTTGGAGGTGGTGCCTTCAAATTCTATTTTTTGAATACCCTTAAAGTATTCCTGATTACCTAATGTGATTTTTCTGGTCATACTTATTTTTATTTTTTCTTTTCCTGAATTACAATTTTAAGACTTGGAGTACCTAGATTTTCATTTGCATGCGTTGGGTTTGCCAGACTTACTTCGATATGATTGACTTGTTTTCGTATTAAATTTGAAAATGAAACTTCTTTTTCAAAATGTATTTGGTCAACTTTAAGACTATAAAATGTTTTAAAATCACCTTTGATGTTCAGGTGTTTTAAAATTACCGTATTGCTCTCTCCTCCAAATGGAAGGTCCAGGAAGACCGTATTATTTCCTTCCTGAGGATATCCTGATGCATAAATCAATTTTCCGTTGAGGAAAGCCATGAAAGCATCATCGGTTCCGAAAGCTAATATGGATGATGCAGGTACGGAGGAAAGGACATTAAAAAGATAATAATATGTTTGCATTGGTTCGGGGTGCAATGGTATATAATTACCCTGTTCGAGGTTATACAGCTCAGTCCAGACAACACCATTTTTACCCCATAATTCTGACCGGGTGGAATAGCCAATTGGTCCGGGATGTGTATTCATATCAAGACCATTATATGGACCTTGTGTACTGATACTACTGGGAATAACGCTGTTATTAGGATTCGATTGACGAAAGGTCTTGTATTTACTCAGATCCAATTGCTCTACATGATCATTTATTTTAAGATTAATTATTTTGTTTTTTTCCTGTTGTGTATAAAAGACAGAAATAGTATAATCGACTTCTTTTGGCGGGACGATAATATCCCAATTCATATTGGTTACTGATGGTACAGATGAATAATAATTTATACCATCCTGTGCCCAGACAATATTGGCATTATAATAAGATAATTCAAATTTGCCAGTAGCATTTGCAGTTATTTTTTTAGGTGGAGAGATATTTAAATCTCCATCATATTTAATGGCGAATATAGTAGAAGGATCAAATGATAAAGGTGTCATCCCGAGGTCAAATTCAATCGTAGAGCCAAAGGATGCACCGGTAAGTATCTTATCAGGGGATGCTAGTGGGTAGGCTGTAGTCAAATTATTATTCAAGCCGTACATAATCAACTTGCCTTCGTCGGGACTACTCGTCACATTAGCATAAATAGTCTGTGGATGGTAGGTAAATATTCCCCAGGATTTATCTCCAAATGGAAACGGCCTTATATTATAAATAGCTTCTCCATTCGCATTTACCCAATCTCCTATTTTTTTTATAACCATTTGTTCAAAATCAGGCACTATCCCTTCTCCTGTGGGGCCTACATTAAGCATATAGTTACCTCCTTTGAGAATTGTTTTATTCAGATTCGCAAGGAGCGTTGAAGCTTTTTTATTTGGATCTTCCGCTGTCTGCCAGGATCTATATCCCCAGGTATTATCAAAGATGGATGCTACAGCTTGCCAGGGGCATTCCATTTTTAATCCCGGAATTTGATTGTCACCCATGACTTCAAAATCACCTTGTCCATTACCGATGCGGCCCCCTATCATGCAAGTTGGCTGTAAGCTTTTAACTAATGCCCTTATTTCGGTACTTTGATTTAGAGTTAATGTACCCATATCAAACCAAATTTCACTTAATGAACCATAGTTGGAGCACAGCTCCCGTATTTGTTTAAGATTAAGTTGATGTAAAGCGGGAGAGATGCTGTCTGCATTATGTGAAGATATCGTGGTGGCACCTTCTTTGGCATTCCAATCTATCAATGAATAATAAATTCCAAATCCCAGCCTGGATCTTGAACAAGATTCTGATAGTTCCTTTAAAATATCTCTCTTGAATGGTGAAGATTGGGTGATGGAGAAATCGGACTCTTTAGTATCATACATATTAAATCCATCATGATGTTTTGCAGTAATGACAATACTTCTGAATCCGCCCCGGATAGCCAGGTTTACCAATGAATCTGCATTCCAGCCAGTAGGATTAAAACTGGCCGCCATAGATTTATACTCATCAGCAGGTATAGGTGCTTGAGCCATGATTTGTTCGCTATATCCTTTAGAAATTTGTTGTCCATGATATACACCTCCAAGCATAGAATACAAACCAAAGTGAACCATCATACTTAGTTTGTTATCCTTCCACATCTTCACTTCTCGGGATTCTGGTTGACCATAGGTTGGTGTAATTAACTTACCTTCTTTTTTGCAAAAAGTAAAGAGGATAATAAGGCACAACGCAAATAAGAGTTGGATTAATTTCATGAGGGTAAATTCTTAATTGTATTTTCCAATTGATTTTTCCAAATAGAATAAATATCATTCAATGTCGTTTGAATCGAAGGATCCGGGAAAATCGTTTCAATTTTTTTTAAAGACCCGAATGCATTATCCAAGGTATAATGGCCTTGCCCAATGCCAGCTCCACGGGCTGCACCTGTAGCGCCATCTGTATCAAAAAATTCAAGGGGAATATTAATCAGTGAACTGAATAATTGTCTGAAGACAGGACTTAAAAACATATTTGACTTACCTGCCTTAATGGTTTTTGGTCTAAACCCTGCTTCACTCAATATATCGGTTCCATATTTGAATGCAAAGACTATTCCTTCCTGGACCGCTCTGGCTACATGTCCGGTGCTATGGATATTAAAATTGAGTCCGTGCAAATGACTTCCAACGATTTTATTTCCAAGCAAACGTTCGGCACCATTACCAAAAGGAATGAATTGTAATTGGTCAGAACCTAACGGGATTTGTGAAGCCAACTCGTTCATCTGATCATAACTCGTGAGACCAGATTGACTTAATAATCTTTTTAACCAGGAATTGGCAATCCCGGTCCCGTTAATACATAACAATGTACCAATCCGGATGGAAGCCGGATCGTGATTGATATGTGCGAATGCATTTACCCTTGAAAGTGGATCGGTCATCAAACTATCCTGCACTGCGTATACGACACCGCTGGTGCCGGCAGTTGCAGCAATCTCTCCAGGTTGATTTACATTTAATGAAAACGCATTGTTCGGCTGGTCACCTGCCCTATAGGATACCGGAGTACCTGTTTTAAGACCTAATTCATCAGCTATATCCTTCGTTACCCGACCCTGTATAGAAAAGGATGGCAAGATCTCCGGAATCCAGGCTTCAGGTATTTGATAATTTTCGAGTAGTTTGCCGGAGACGGTATTGTTTTTAAAATCCCAAAATATACCTTCACTTAAAGCAGAAATGCTAGTGTTGATTTCTTTGGTAAACCGGTAGTTTATAAAATCCCCGGGTAGCATGAAAGCATGTATTCTGGCTGCTATTTCAGGTTCATTTTCTATAACCCACCGAAGTTTGGAAGCAGTAAAGTTTCCTGGTGAATTGAGCAAATGTTGAAGGCAATAATTTGAGCCTAAGGTCTGTAAAGCATGCTCGCCAATTTGAACAGCACGGCTATCACACCATATGATTGAAGGTCTTAATACTTTTCCGGCTTTATCAATGACTACTAATCCATGCATTTGATAAGAAATACCGATACCTGCTATGGAATGACCGTCGATACCTGATTTAGAAATGATTTTTTTGGTTAGCAATTTAATATCCTGCCACCATTGGTCGGGGTCTTGTTCCGCCCAGTCGGCTTCATGAGCAATCATTTTCATTTCCTGATCGGGAACCGAAGCTTGTGCAATACATTGCTGATTATCAGCGTCTAGTATGGACGCTTTAATAAATGAACTACCTAAATCAATTCCTAAAAAGTACATAAAAATCTGGGCGCAAAAATACTATTATAATGCTATTCCTCCCGATGAAATTATGAATCGATTTTTATAAGATTCATCGTTTGGATGATAAGACATATTGGATCTTTGTCTGAATCTTGATTTATCGAGTGGGTATCTATTTCCAATCGAGTAAAACTCCACCGTCAGATATTGAAGATGGTGAAAAGCAGGATCAATTTTAAACTTCCCGGGTTAAATAAGGTTCGTCGATTATTCAGAATTCAGGCAATTTCAATTGATCTCATTCTTAAGTCTGGTCGTCTTGGTAATGTTATTTTGTATTTTGCGACCATGGAGTCTGAAGGCCTGCCAGGACAAGAATGGAAAATCTTTCTTGCTTTTGCATCAGTTTACATCATTTGGGGTTCTACATATCTTGGCATATTTTATGCGATTCAGAGTTTACCACCCATGGTGATGGGAGGCATGAGATTTGTTACTGTTGGAGGTTTATTATTTATTTATACTCATTGGATTCAAAAAGAAAGATATTCTTGGGAGCTCTGGAAGTTTGGTTTGATTTCTGGTTTATTATTATTTCTTATAGGAGGAGGAGCTGTAATATTAGCAGAGCAACACTTGCCAAGCGGATTGGTATCGATTATAAGTAGTATAGTCCCGTTTATGATGTTGATCCTCGATTTTAAATCAGGACGTGAAAGATTCAGAAACCACTGGACCTGGATAGGTTTGGCTTTCGGATTAACGGGTGTAGTGGTCTTGTTTTATGATAAAATCGCTCCGGAGGATGGGAAAATCCAAGAATTGATTAGTTATATCATCTTATTGATAGGTACCGTAGGATGGACTACCGGTACTTTGTATTCCAAGTATACCCGGATCAAAGCAACTACTAATGCAAAAGCCAGTGTACAGACATTGAGTGCTTCCATTTTATTTTTTCTCGTTGCCATACCAATGGGAGAATACAATACATTAAACGTATCATCCGTAACGTCGACCTCCTGGATAGCACTGATCTATTTGATCACCTTCGGCTCATTGGTTGGATATTTTAGTTACCTGTGGTTATTGTCTCAGGTATCTGCACATTCCGTAAGCACACATGCTTTCGTCAATCCAATCGTTGCAGTTTTCCTGGGGACAATATTTGCCGGCGAATCTTTTTATGCCAGGGAATATGTCGCTTTATTATTTGTAATTCTAGGTTTAATTGCTATCTACTTAAGTAAGAAAAAAAGTCGCATCACAAGGATTGTGATGGAGCCGAATACCAAGGAATAACTTTTTTAATTGAATTTATAATATTTCAATTTCACTAACGAATAACCATTTATGGGTGCTTGAATCAGCATTCACACCATTAGAAGCATTTTCAATAAATAGTTTGACATACCGGGCACTTCGGTTTATTTTTTCAATCGTGTAGTTATTGAGTTCATCTTTTGGATTGATGGATTGATAGGGTATGTATTTCGAAACAGTTTTGTAATCTTCGGGACTTTGTCCATCGTGATCTGAAACAGAAACGAGAATAGATGAAGGTGGATAGATCATGGAGGAAGGCAACGTAAGGCTGTGCACTAAAATGCTTCTGACTTCCCTGGATTCACCGAGGTCAAACACAACCTCCAGGTTTTCATTTTGATAACCTAACCATTTTTTTGATTTGATATCCAGGTCACCTTTCACTCCATCGCAAAGCAGGATACCCCCTTCATTGAGATATTCAGGACTCGGGGTAGTGAGCAGATTGACATTATACCTTGCTTTTGAAAAGATTTCATTTTTTACAAAACCCGATTGTTCATCAGAATTAATCGCTACAGCATTTAACGGAGAGCTTTTAGTAAGAAGAATGGGATCCGTATAAAGATTTTTTGACGGGGTCGGTAAGCTAAAGTTTTGAGTATAATATATTTTAGCTTCCGGATTATTAGTAGTGAGTTGAATATACACACTGTCTTTAAACGGTTTGCCGGGTGGAACAATTTTTACCTGAGGGATATCATGATAAAATCCCACTTCTGAAATCATAGGGGTGTGCCTGAACTCTGAAAATATCAATCTTGCTTTCTGAGTAAGTATATACGGAAATGTAATAATCCGTTTATATCCTACAGTAGTGCCCGATACTTTTGTAACCCATTCGTCATTCTCAAATATTTCGAGTTTAAAACTTTCGACGCGCTGGCCAAACTTAATTTGTTCACTTATTGATAGTACATTAAACCAAACCGGGTTTTTCCATTCAAATAATAAATAGGGTGCTGAATTTTTAGCGCCGGGTATCCAATATGATTCATTATTATCGTCTATTGTTTTTGAAGGAGAGTGATTAAAATTGAATTCACTATCCGAAATTTTTGACTGGCGGGCCAGATTTTGATCGAAGATCTGCTGTAAACTATTGTGAAATACTTTCAATACGTTGACATCTCTTTCATTGATCAATCCATTTTTATCCGGTGGAATGTTTAATAAAAGGGTACTGTTTTTACCGATAGAATTGAAATAGATATCCAGTAGTTTTTCAGGAGATTTAATTGAGTTATCATCCTGACTGTGATAAAACCATCCCGGCCGGATAGATACATCTACCTCGGAAGGAAACCATTTTAATGCCTTTGCAAATCCCAGTTGATTGATTCCCGCCACTTCATCTTCAGATTCTTTGATGTTCGGCCTTATGATGTTATCCATTTTATTTACATCAGTCATGCCCGTCGTATCATAAACAGGGATTACACTCCATTCACTTTCTCTTCCATATCCTGATTCTGTTCCAACCCATCGCACATCCGGGCCCATGACGGCGATGACAGCGGAAGGTTGTAATTCCCTGGTCAATTCAAAATATCCATGCCAATCATAACTTTGTTTTTTTCCGTTTGGACCTTCACCGATAGCTCCATCAAACCAAACTTCAGTGATGGGACCATAATTAGTCAGTAGCTCCCGCAATTGATTTTTAAAATAAGTATTATATGCATCGCTCCCATAGGTTGACTCATGCCTGTCCCAAGGAGAAAGATAAACTCCAAGATCCATTTTTTGTCTTACGCAAGCATCTGCAAGTTCTTTAATTACATCGCCTTGTCCGGACTTCCATGAGCTATTTTTTACACTGTGATTTGTAAAAGCACTTGGCCAAAGGCAAAACCCATCATGGTGTTTGGCGGTAAGGATTATTTGTTTAAAGCCTGCGTCTTTCAAGACAGTCACCCATTGATTGGCATCGAGCTGGGCAGGATTAAAGAGTTTTGGGTCTTCTTTTCCATCACCCCATTCTTTATCGGTGAATGTATTCATTCCGAAATGCAAAAAAGCGGTCAGCTCTTTTTGTTGCCATTCTAATTGGCGAGCAGTAGGAATTACGCGGGCAGCTTTAGATAAGATTTCCTCCCGGGTATCCGCAGCATTGACAAAAATCAGGTTGGCGTAAGAATCATCCCGATAATCAAAATTGCAACCAGAACTAATGAGCATTGCGGTAAAAATGGATACAAGGATAAAAAGAGGTGGACGCATTAATGATTGATTTTAATAAGATACAAATGAACTATTGTTACCAAATAAAAGTCCCTACACTTCCGGCATCCAAAGTTACTTTTACTTTTTTGCCACCATGAGAAATATTAAAATTAATGGTATTAGTCCCTTCATTTAAAACCAATAATACCTTTTTGCCGGAAGGTGTTTTAAATGCAACATGGATTAAATTACTATCAGAGACACTACTTATCCTTTTTGAACCAGGAGGAATGAATTTGGAAGCATGAGCTATAATATAATAACTTACGTTTCGCTGGATGGTTGAACCATTGATCGTAATGGCTCCTTTACATTCAGTGCATCCTCCCGGAGTGTGCGGACCAAAATTAGGATCGTTTGCCAGGTTCCATTCCAAAGCTACCTTACTCCAGTTTCTCATGGAGCCTATGACGACATTTTTAATGTGCCATAAAAGGTCGCCTCCAAAATTGCCCGAAGCACTGGTCCATTGTTCAGTAAAATATACATCTTTCAATGGAAAATCTTTATGGACCACGGATAAAGCAGTAATATCTCCTCCATATAAATGGAATGCAGTACCACTTACGAAAGGAGCAGCCCCAGGGTCATTTAATATAAAAAGGGGATAAGCGGGATTGTCACAATTATGATCCCAAATCAAAATTTTTGTTTGTATAGAATTTGTGGTAAAAGCAGGGCCCAGGTCATTTTTTATAAAATCAGCTTGTTGAGTCGCGGACATTAAAAGACTTGGATTATTATTTTCATTTTGTGGTTCGTTTTGAATGGTGATAGCATCGATCGGGATACCATTCCCCTTCATAGCTTTAATGTATTTTACGAAGTACTGAGCGTACACTTTATAATATCCGGGGACTAAGCTGCCACCCTTTGGCGAGTTATTATCTTTCATCCAGGCAGGAGGACTCCAGGGTGATCCCATGATTTTAATTGTAGGATTTATTGCAATAATATTTTTTAATATGGGGATAAGGTCAATGGTATCGTTGGATAGATTAAAATGAGCTAAAGACAGATCGACCTGTCCATTGGGTATATCGTCATAACTAAATACGGAAGAAGATAAATCAGAAGCGCCAATGCTTATTCTTAAATAACTGATTCCAAGTGAACCTGAATCATTCGTAAACAATTCCTTTAAGAGGGATTCCCTGGCTGATTTCTCCATTTTATTAATTAGTGTCGCACTGCTTCCGGTCAAAGTGTAACCAAAACCATCGATGGATTGATACGAAATGGTGGAGTCGATTAAAATATTGGGATAATTGTTAAGCGCAGTATCAGAGAAGGAAAGAAAAGTAGGTTGTTTTTGAAGTAAAACGGATTGATCTGATTTAGTAAGCCAATAATCCATATCGTTTGGCAATACAGGGTCCGGAAGAACAGGAAAGCCGGGTTTTATATTGTTTTTTTTAGAACATGTATAAACTACCAGAAGGATGAGAAGGCTACTTAATATAAAAAGATATTTCGGAAAAGCCATTAAGAAAAGTTATAGATAGCTAATTTAAGTAATTAAAATCAATGAACAGGTTTGATTATGATTAGTCCGGCGGCCAATACCCATTGAGTCTGATTTCTTAGTATTGTGACTTAATTTGATATATAAGAGTATGACTTTAACATATATTATTTTTTAAATAATGGTGACTTATAATCAAACGAACCAAATTTATTCTTGAAATAAGATCAACGACAGTTCAAATATTGCCTGCGAAGACAATTTTAAGTTGTAAATTAAGTATGTTATTTTTGCCTAACCCGATCTCCTAAATCTGTATTCGATATTTTTTAATTGGATTTGAAATATTAACGTTTTCAAAGATAAGGTCATATTAAAAAATCATATTTTCGCCACGAGATAAAATGAGACATTTTTTCATCCCGAAACTAGTGATTTTACTTTTTTGATGCTTCGGATTAATGTAGCTATTCAAAGTTTCAAATTAAAAATGTAACGCTAGATGCAAACATTCATTAGTTCTTTTTTAATTTACTTTTTAATTTTTTTTCCCGGCTTTATCAACGCCCAGATCATTGTTAGTGGCACCTCTAAACCTGCTGCATGTAATGCCCTTGGAGAAGTAACATTGACAGCTACTGGTGGAAATGGTACTTACTCTTACCGGGTCGCTAGTAACACATGTAGCGAGGGTCTGCTTCCTGCTCAAAGTTCAAATGTTTTTAAAGGATTAAGCAGTTGTACGTATATTTTTGAAGCTACCGATTCCGATGGAAAGCGTGGAGCTACTACTGTTGTGGTTGGTGGCAGTTATTTTTCTCCTCTTGTTACAGCTGGTGTTGATAAATGTACTATTTCAGTAACCGCTACGCAAGGCCAGGGACCTTATAAATATGAATTAAGTAATAATAGTGGTAATACCTGGGAAACATCCACTACACCAATATGGACCAAAAAGCCTAAAGGAAATTATTTAATCAGGGTTACGGATGCCTGTAATGTTAGTCGTTTATTAATAGTCAATGTAAACCTGGACCCCATTACCTATATTACAGACATGGGTTATGCTCTTGGAAGTAGTTCCAAAGACTCTTTTTATATCTATGACATACATGGAGTAGACGGACCCTATAGTATCTTGTTAGCCCAGGGAAGCGATACGATAGTAAGTATAAACGGAAGATTTTCTTTGAAAGATTTGAAGCCGAAAATCTGCGATAATGCAAAGATTATTATTCGTCATGCATGTGGAGATGATATCCAGCGACTTAAACTTTCATTGTATTCACTGGATTGTATAAGTTTTGCGAATGGAACGGTTCAGTTGAATCCTTTATATGGTGTGCAACCGTATTCATTCTTAGTGTTTGATGAATCCGGTATGACCAAAACTTCCTCCACTGGATTGTTTAATGATATTGTAAAAAATTCAAGCTATATAGAGATTAAAGGAAAAGATGCTTGTGGTGATTTATTTTATATTCAGAATTTTAAATCAGACTTAAGAATCAGACCAGAATTTTTCTTCAAGACCCAAAATGACTGTGCAGCACTCCATTCAGCTACGTTGAAGATAAGTCATTCTTCCGAAGAGCCGATTACAGCTGATCCAGATCATTATACGGTAGAGTGTATCACTTGTATACCAACTGCAACTTACAATGTAGAAAGTGACGAAGAGATTACCATCAATAATCTGGGCTCTGGTACAAACACTATTTTGATTAAAGATAATTGTGGTAGTGTGTGGACTTGTAAGAGCAGTTTAGTTTTAGCTCAATATATAGGGTGTGATTCTGTCTCTTTCCATCTTACGAATTCTTTTATTTGTGACAACAGGCCGGATAATGAGCATTCAATAACAGGGGATTCCATAGCTAATACTACCTATACATTGAAAAATGCTTTAGGGCAGATCATTGCAACCAATTCAAGCGGTCAGTTTGGAGGATTAGCAAAAGGAAATTATACAGTGGAGGCTGATGCAAATGGTTGCCCAATGCAACAAGCTAATTTCGCCATAGCTACATCTAATGTCAAAATTGAATTGAACGTAGGACTTAATCGCAATAAAAACCTTCAAGCTGGGGATAAATGTGAAACAGTATATACTTTAAGTGTAGAAACCACGTATGAACCCTATATACTCAAAAACGCTCAAGGAAAAAATATGGGCGATGGCAACCGATTTCAGATTGGGAGCCTGACCTGGTTTGATCTTCCACCAGGAAAATATTCGATTAAGTCACTTCTAAATTGTACGGTTAGGGAATTTGAATTACCTGATTTAAGACCAACATTAAAGATAATAGATTTTAAAAATTGTCCACCAGGCAACAGCATCACTTTATCCGGAGGTAAAAACTGGTTAGAGTGGAATGCACAATTGCATAAAGATTACGATCTTAATTTATTTTATTATAGAAATCCTGCGGATTGGTATGATTCTAAATTAATGTCTGAATTTAATTCAGATACTTCGAGCCATACTTTTTTTAACCTGGTTCCTAATAAGCGTTACACATTTTATTTATACTCTGCATTTTCTGATTTTGGGATAGCATCCACCTGCCCTTTGGATTCTGTGATTATTACGATTCCGACTTATGCCCCTCCTGAGATAAAGCCTAATTTTAGTTTTTTCTGTGATCAGGATAATCGCGGTTTAATGCAGTTTACCGTGAATCATGGATCAGGTCCTTTTAGTCTGCAACAAACTGACGCTAGTTTTAATACCAATATTGGCGTTCCAGTTATTACGAATGATTCGATAATTTCGTATTCGGGTTTATCTAAAGGCATCCATTATTTTAAACTGACTGATGCGTGTGGAAAATCAACAAGCGTACAAAGTAGCTTCTCTAACCCTGATTCCATTTCTGCATTCAAAAACTGTGACGGGAGCATATTGCTTTCATTTTATCCTATGCCCGGGGCCCGTTATGTTTGGACCGATGGTAATACGGTAGTGAGTGATTCTGCAAGTGTCAAAATAAACAATCCTAAGAATGGGGCGATCTATCATCTCAATTTTTCATTTAATAATTGTCAATCAGACAAAACTTATACAATTAATACGGCTAACCTGAATTCATTTTCAGCTACTATCAACAGCAGTAAACTTTCCAATACTTTGTGTGAAGGAGACAGTATTACGCTTACCGCCGTATTTGCCGGAAGTCAGCCAAATTCTATCTTGTGGAATACCGGTGCTATTACCAATCGTATCACAGTCAGCCGAATGGGTGATTATTCAGTTCAGGCAAGTAATGCAACCAGTTGTATGGCTAATGCAGCTATCCGTATACTTGGAAGTGCTAAAATAATTACAAACTTATCCAGCACTAATATCACTTGTTTTGGACGCAACGATGGTATGATCAATGGATTGACCTCCGGTGGCACTCCTCCTTTGACCTTTCAATGGAGCAATGGATCATTGGTTCCCAATATTCAGAATTTATCAACAGGATTATATACATTAAAAGTGACCGATGTAGCCGGTTGTACATCCAGTGCATCGGCCCAGATCAACGAGCCTGCTGCAATAGCATTAAGTCCAACCATAAAAAATCAAACGTGTGCAGGTTTGAGCGATGGTTCGATTGCACTTCATGTGACAGGAGGTACTAATCCTTATACCTATGAATGGAAGAATAATTCCAATAAAACGGATATGATTACAGGTCTTACTGCTAATAGTCATGCAGTAAAGGTGACGGATGCTATGGGTTGTACTGCAATAGATTCTTTTTTAATCATTGCGCCGGACAAAATAACATCTGATCGAAATGATACGATTTGCCTTGGCGATAGCATCCGGGTGGGAGGGAAGTTTTTTCGCAAGGCAGGAGAATATTCAATTGTATTGCCTTCAAGCTCAGGATGTGATACTTTACTTTCAATCCATTTGAAAGAATACACTGCCGTAGATTTTGCGCTTACTAAAGTGGATGTTAAGTGCTTCGGTGATCACGATGGGTCTATTCATATAGATAATCTGAACAGTATGGGTCCGTATCAATATATGGTCAATGGTGTAAAGGTGCCTAATCCTCTTATGAATAATTTATCTCCCGGACTTTATAATGTCAATGTATCAGATCTTCATGGATGTAAAACAGAAAAAAGTATAAGCATTAGCAATCCTGAAAAAGTAACGGTTGATCTAGGTGTCGATACAACCATCCGGTTTGGTGATTCATTAAAAATAAAATTCAATACAAATATTGACCGAGCTGTTATTAAGCAGATCTCCTATACTGTAAATAATACCTCACCCTGTGCAGGATGCTCAGAGTTTAATTATACTCCTAATATTAGCACAAACGTAATAGTAAGGATTGAGACAAATCAGGGTTGTATTTCACAGGATGAACAATCTATCCAGTTGATTCCTACGTATAGAATATTTGCTCCTAATATTCTTTCATCCGTTCAGCTTCAGGATATCCGTGAAAATCATGTGTTTACGATTTATGGAGGGAAGGAGTTAACTAATATTCTTTACTTACGGATTTTCAACCGATGGGGAGACCAGGTTTTTGAAGCAATGCATATTCCTCCTAATGATCCGGGATATGGATGGGATGGCACGTTTAAAGGAAATGTAGCATTGCCTGGTGTCTACCTGTATAATGCAAAACTTGAATTTAAAGACGGAAGTACAAAGGCATACCAGGGAGATATTACCATCGTGAGATGAGTTTAGTCAGCGGGAAATAATTTTTTATCTCATACTTGCATTAAGTTCCGCCAATACCCCGGAGCCCGGGCACAAATCATCATACCCAAGTGCGTTTAAAGGAGTCACCGACGTATTCAAAATATCATGTAGCGTAGACCTGCCGGTTTCATAATATAATAAACCGGTGAGAATTTCATTAGCTATTCTTGATTTATGAATTTTGGTCATAGAAGAAAGTCGATCTGTGGGATCCCAATCCAACTCGAGCTTATTAATCTGCAGATAAGTACCATCATGTAACGTAATGCGTTCAGTGGCACCGCTTGCTATCGTAGCTGTTATTTCTTCGGACGGGGGTACAAAATCCAGATCAGAAACGGTATCCATATGGTCCCGTACATAATCATAGGACTTGGTCGATCCTTTATTATTATTAAATGTTACACAGGGTGAAATGACATCAATAAATGCAAAGCCCGGATATGAAACAGCGGCTTTAATCAGTGGAATCAATTGCTCTTTGTCTCCTGAAAAACTACGGGCGACAAAACTTGCACCCAGTTCAAGAGCCAGTCCTGCCATATCTATTGTTTCAAATAAATTGGTATTGCCTGATTTATTGATACTTCCATAATCCGCGGTAGCGGAGTCCTGACCTTTCGTGAGACCATAACAACCATTATTCATCACGATATAAACCATGTTGAGGTTTCTACGCACAGCATGTACGAATTGACCCATGCCTATAGAAGCAGAGTCTCCATCACCTGATACTCCCAAATAGATAAGATCTTTATTGGCGAGGTAAGCACCGGTAGCTACAGAAGGCATTCGTCCGTGCACTGAATTAAACCCATGAGAATTGCCTAAAAAATAAGTAGGAGTCTTCGAGCTACATCCAATACCAGACATCTTCGCAATTCGATGAGGAGGAATGGATAATTCGAAGATTCCCTGAACTATGGCAGCACTGATAGAATCATGTCCGCAACCGGCACATAGGGTTGACAGTGATCCTTCATAATCTTTTTTAGTGAAGCCGATTTTGTTTTTTGCTGATTCAGGATGTCTAAACGCTGGTTTGATGTAAGTCATGCTGATGATTTGAAGATGAAGAATATCCCATACTACCTGCTATTTTATCATAAATGAAAGAGGCAGTGATAGGAAGACCATCATAGTTAAGTACTGGTATTAGTTTGGAAGGATCTATATTCAATTCATTGATCAGTAACGTTCTCATTTGACCATCACGATTTTGTTCAACTACAAATACCTTCGAATGATCCTGGATAAATTCATTCAAGGCCGGATGAAAAGGGAAAGCCCGGATACGTGCCAGATCAAGTGTAATACCTTCCTCTTTGAGTAGATCTGCAGCTTCAACTGAAGAGTATTCAGAAGTTCCAAAATAAATCATCCCGTATTCACTTTGATGAGATTCTAATGGTTTTGGAAATTCAGGTTCGGGTAAATACGTTTTGATGGTATCCCATTTTTTCAACAAACGATCCATGTTGCGGACATAAGGAGCAGACTCCTCAGTATATTTAGCCATCTCATCTCTCGAACTACCCCGGGTAAAAAAACTACCTTTTGTAGGGTGAGTGCCCGGGATGGTCCTATAAGTCAAAGCATCACCGTCCGTATCAACATATCTTCCAAAATCTTTTATTTGATCAAGCTGCTCGGCATTCAATACTTTACCTCTTTTGTATTGACGATTATCATCCCACGTAATTGGAGGAGTGCTGTGTTCGTTCATTCCGAGATCGAGATCCGTCATTAGGATCACAGGAGTTTGTAATTGTTCTGCTAAATCAAACGCATCAGCCGTCATTTCAAAACATTCCTTCGGAGAACTTGGAAATATCATGGGATGTTTAGTGTCTCCATGGGATGCATAGGCACAAATAAGAATGTCAGATTGTTGTGTACGGGTAGGCATTCCTGTTGAAGGACCGCCCCGTTGTACGTCAATCAGAACTAACGGAATCTCGGCAAAATAAGCTAGTCCCAAAAACTCATTCATCAAGGAAATACCCGGTCCACTTGTTGCGGTAAAACCGCGTGCTCCATTCCAGTTAGCACCGATAGCCATACCAATAGCTGCAAGTTCATCTTCAGCTTGAACGAAAGCATATTTTTTCTTACCGGATGCATCTACTCTATACTGTGCAGCATATTCATCAAAAGCCGACATCAGGGATGTAGATGGTGTGATAGGATACCAGGCTCCTACTGTAGCGCCACCAAATACAGCACCCAGTCCACAGGCACTATTGCCGTCAATCATGATATTATCTTTATTCAGATCACGGCGTTCTATTTTAAATTTTGCGGGCAATTCATAATGATCTTTGAGGTATTGAGCGCCAAGATGAAGTGCTTTTACGTTAGGCGCGATAAGTTTCTCTTTTCCTTTAAACTGATCGGATACCATATGCTCCAACACACCCATTTCCATATCGAGCAAGGTGGCGACAGCACCTACATACACCATGTTTTTAAATAATAATCGCTGTCGTGGATCGGCATAGTTCTGTGCACAAATCTCCGTCATCGGAATACCGATATTGATGATATCATCCCGGAGATTTTCTTTATCTAATGGTTTAGTATTGTCATACATAAAATAACCACCAGGTGATATATTGTGTACATCTTTAGCGAGGCTTTGCGGATTGACACTTACCATGATATCAATTCCTTCCCGTCGTCCCATATATCCCTTATCACTGACCCGGATTTCATACCAGGTAGGGAGACCTTGAATATTGGATGGAAAAATATTTTTTGGCGACACTGGTACGCCCATTCTGAAAATTGCTTTAGCAAACATATTATTGGCACTCGCAGATCCGGTACCATTGACATTAGCTAATCGAATAACGCAATCATTTATTTTTTCTACGCGTGACATGCACTTCCTGCTTTAGCTGTATTATATAAAAATATCTGCATGTCCCATGCAGCGGTGGGGCATCGCTCAGCACATAAGCCGCAATGCAAGCATACATTTTCATCTTTAACCATTACTCGTTTGGTAGGAAGTGTTGAAGAAACATATAGATCCTGGCTGGTGAGGTGAGCCGGTTCCATTAATCTTGACCTCAAATCCTCTTCTGTTCCATTTTCAGTAAATGTAATACAAGAGGTAGGACATATATCGGCACAAGCATCACATTCAATACATCGATCAGTAGTAAATATTGTCTGCACATCACAGTTGAGACATCGCTGAGCTTCTTTAAAAGCCAGGAGATCATCATAACCAAGTTCAACTTCTTTTTTGCGATTGGATAAAGTCTCAGCTTTATTTGCATGGGGAACTTTAAATCTCAGATCAGTCGTAACAGTACTGCTGTAAGCCCATTCATGAATACCCATTTTAGTGGTTGCAAGATTGGTCATTGGATCAGGTCTGTTTGATAAATCCTGCCCATTACAATGAAGGTCTATCGAGATAGCCGCCTGGTGACCATGAGCCACAGCTGTAATTACATTCTTAGGACCAAATGCACTGTCTCCACCAAAAAATACTTTAGGGTGAGTCGAAGCAAAGGAAACTTTATCTACTACCGGCATACCCCATTTATCAAATTCAACGCCTAGATTTTTTTCAATCCAGGGGAATGCATTCTCTTGTCCAACGGCAATCACTACATCATCTGCTTCGAAAAAAACATCTGGTTCGCCTGTAGGAGCCAATACTCTTTTGCCATCGACTTTTTTAGCTTCCACTTTTTCAAAAAGCATTCCTTTTAATTTTCCATTTTCATGAACGAAGGCTTTTGGATTGTGGCAATTATAAAATGGGATGTCTTCATGTTGAGCATCTTCAATTTCCCAGGGTGATGCTTTCATTTCTCCGAAGGGGCTTCTCACGATTACTTTCACATCTGTACCACCAAGTCTTCGTGAAGTACGGCAACAGTCCATAGCTGTATTGCCACCTCCCAACACGATCACTTTACGTCCGATCTTTTCAATATGATTAAAAGCTACGCTGGCTAACCAATCTATTCCAATATGAATATTCGAATGAATTTCTGTCCTTCCCTCGATGATAAGATCTTTACCGCGGGGAGCACCAGTCCCTACAAATACTGCATCATAACCATTGTCAAGCAATTCTTTTAAACTACTGACATACGTTTTAAAATGAGTTGAAATATTTCCTATATCAAGAATATAATTTACTTCTTCATTGAGTACAGTTTCCGGTAATCTGAAAGAAGGTATTTGGGATCGCATAAAACCACCTCCAAACTCCTGTTCATCATAAAGATCAATTAAATACCCAAGTGGAGCAAGATCCCTGGCTACGGTCAAAGCGGCAGGACCTCCACCAACTAAAGCAATCCGTTTGCCGTTGGTTTGATCAGGCGCTTTAGGCATGCGGGATTGAACATCCCCTTTATAATCTGCGGCTACCCGTTTAAGTCTGCAAATGGCTACTGGTTCTTTTTCAATACGACCACGACGACATGCCGGCTCGCACGGTCGATCGCAGGTTCGACCTAAAACTCCAGGGAAAACATTGGATTCCCAATTGATCATATAGGCATCACTATAGCGTTCGGCAGCTATGAGTCTGATGTATTCGGGGACCGGAGTATGAGCAGGGCAGGCGTATTGACAGTCGACTACTTTATGAAAGTACTCTGGATCTTTAATATTTGTCGGTTCCAAAAATTCAAGCTTGTAAGGTTGAGGGTGCAAAGTACAGGATTCCTGACAAAGACTCAAACGAATGTGGACCTAAAATCCTTAGAAAGAGGATTTTATTAAATTAAAACTGATAAGATATCCTTAGGATTTTTATAAAAACGATTTGCTGATTTAAAACCAAGCAAATCATAGTAAATTTTAAAGAATGATCGTATTTCCGGCTATAAAAAAGGCACTAAGAAATTTGAAATCTTAGTGCCTTAGATCGGTTGAACAAATTTATAGTCGACTATAAATTTGGTTGTGGCGTATATCTCAGATAAGGCTTAATTTTTCTAAACCCTTTAGGGAATTTTTTCTCAGCATCTGCATCAGATATTGAAGGAAGAATGATCACATCTTCACCAGGTTTCCAATTCACCGGAGTAGCTACACTATTGTTAGCTGTCAATTGAAGTGAATCGATGACCCGCAGGATTTCATCAAAATTTCTACCTGTTGATGGTGGATAGGTCAGCGTAAGTTTTAATTTTTTGTCAGGAGCAATTACAAACACACTTCGAACTGTAGTTTTTTCAGCGGCTCCAGGATGAATCATATCGTATAATTCAGCAACATGACGATTTTCGTCTGCTATCAATGGATAATTCACCTTAGTCACCTGGGTTTCTTCTATATCACCTATCCAGGTAGTATGAGATGAAAGTGGATCCACGCTAAGGGCGAGAATTTTTACATTCCGCTTATCAAATTCAGGTTTTAATTTTGACATATAACCCAGCTCTGTAGTACATACTGGTGTAAAGTCAGCAGGATGAGAAAAAAGAATTGCCCAGCTATCGCCAAGCCATTCAAAAAAATCGATTTCTCCCTGAGAAGTTTGTGCTTTGAAGTTTGGGACTACATCCCCGAGTCTTAGTGGCATGATTATTAAAGTTTTTGTTATTTATGAATTAAAGAATATAAAAATTTACGATTTTAGATTTTAGATTTACGATTGGATTTACGGATATTAATTCGTAAATCGTCAATTGTCAAATCGTCAATCTTTTTAGTAGGTTGGCATTGTTTGATCGATTTCTTTGGCCCAGGCTAAAATACCACCTTCAAGGTTATATAGATTTTCGAATCCATATTTTTCCTGGAGTAATTCTATCACATCAGAACTGCGTTTTCCGCTTCGGCAGTGTACCACCACTTGTTTATCCTTAGCGATTTTTTGTATATAATTAGTGACTTCGCTTTTAGGCATCAGTTCTCCGTGCAGATTAGCGATATCATATTCATAGGCTTCACGGACATCTACGATCTGAATATTTGCATTTTCTTTAATGAGGGAATCCAGTTGTTTTACGTTGATTGACTTTACCGGTTTCTTTTCAAGATTTTCTTCTTCACCTCCGAAACCACAAAATTGTTGATAATCGATCAATCCCGTTTGGGTTGGATTTTCACCATTTAATGGATTGTCTTTACGTCGTTTGATTTTTAATGTCCGGGTTTCAAACGTAGCAGCATCAAATAAAAACAGTCTTCCACTCAGGGTTTCGCCTACACCACTAATTACTTTGATTACTTCATTGGCCTGGAGACTTCCCAGGATTCCTGGTAAAACTCCGAGGACACCACCTTCCGCACAACTGGGTACTAATCCCGGTGGTGGTGGAGTAGGGAAAAGATCCCGGTAATTTGGACCAAGTTCACCTTGTTTATTGGTATAATTAAATACGGTGGCCTGACCTTCGAATCTATAGATAGAAGCATAAACATTGACCTTGCCTAACAACACACAGGCATCATTCACCAGGTATCGGGTAGGGAAATTATCAGTCCCATCCGCTATGACATCATAGTCTTTGATGATCTCCAATGCATTGTCACTGGTAAGTCCAGTCTGGTAGGTTATAAAATTTACATAAGGGTTTAGTGCTTCCAATCTTTTTTTAGCTGCGATTACTTTAGGTTGACCAATGTCATCCCTTGTAAACAAAACCTGTCGCTGCAAATTGCTGTCATCTACTACATCAAAATCCACCAGGCCAATAGTACCTACACCGGCAGCAGTAAGATATAAAAGCAAAGGAGCTCCCAATCCACCAGTACCTACTACAAGGACTTTAGCTTTTTTCAGTTTCTTTTGACCTTCAATATTAAAATCAGGTAATATGATATGCCTGCTATATCGTGCAAGCTCTTCAGGAGTAAATTTTATTTCTGAACTCATGATTATTTATTTTAATTAGTACCACCTGCAATAGCCGGTATGATAGAAATAGTGTCACCTTGACTTACAGTCGTATCATTGCCTTCAAGATCTTCGATATCGTCTTCACCTAAAAAGATCCGGACGAAACCTCTTAATTGTTGTTCTTCATTAAATAAATGTTTATCCAATTCTGGATATTGTTTTGTCAAATCTTTGATTGATTCCAGTACGGTCCCTTCTTTTACAGCTACAGTAGCCAGGTTGGAGGTAAATTTTCTAAGTGGAGTCGGAATAATAATTTTTGCCATGGTTAAATGATCTATAATTTTTTTAATTTATTTTTTATCCCGGTTAATTCGGAATGATTTCTATTTGTTCTTCTATAAACCTTCGATCTTCAGTCAATCTCCAGGACCTGGTATCTAAAGCCTGTCCCTGATGCACACTCGTGATAAAATAGGACAATTCAGGTAGGGCGTCAGCTAAATCCCGGCTTGAAGGTTTAGGAGGATGATCCGGATGCGAATGAAATACACCGATGAGTTGAATTTCATGGTCTATCGCATATCTTTCCGCTTTCATAAATGCTTTTGGAGGAATAGTATAATGTACTCGTTTATTTTCACCAGAATCATTGATGACTTCAGTGGCTAGTGTAATGTTTATTTCATCCATTGTAATTGACCCGTATATAAATCCACAACATTCATAGGGATAGTTTTTTTCAGCTATGGAATGAATATCATTTAGCACAGCACCAGAGATCTGAACTTCCATTATTTATAGATTTCAGTATACTTGGAAGCATCATCCGGAAAAACGGTAACGATTTGTCCATGTCCCAGGTTTTTGGCAATTGATAAGGCACCGACCAGGTTAGCTGCTGAGGAAGGACTGATTAATAAGCCTTCATTTTTAGCCACTTTATCAATCATTTTAAAAGCTTCATAGGATGAAACTTCTAAAATCTGATCTGCTACCGTCTCATCATAAATACCAGGTATTTCTGCTGTCTCCAGGTGTTTCCAACCTTCCAATCCATGAAGAGGGCCGTCTGGTTGCAGAGCAATGCATTTAATGTCAGCATTATATTGTTTGAGTCTTCGGCTTGTACCAATAAACGAACCGGTGGTACCCAGTCCGGAAACAAAATGTGTGATTTCACCAGAAGATTGACGCCAGATCTCAGGACCGGTCGTATTAAAATGTGCTTTCCAATTGTTCTCATTATTATACTGATCACAATAGAAATAAGGAATATCCATTTTAGCGTATATCTCACGGGCTACCTGCCTTGATTCATCGGTACCGCCATAAGGAGAGCTCAATACCAGATCTACACCGAGTTTGTTGAGAATAGATTGTCTCATTTTAGAAGCATTTTCAGGCAATACCAATTTGATTTTTAAGCCGAGACTAGCTGCAATGGTTGCTAATGCGATCCCTGTATTTCCACTGGTGGCATCGAGAATAGTATGAAATGAATTCAATTCACCACTTAGAATACCTTGTTTGATCATATTGTAAGCGGGTCGGGTTTTTACACTACCACCGAGCTGTTGCCATTCAAGCTTGGCATATATTTTAACCCTGTCTGTTGAAAAACTACGAAGAGGATATAATGGTGTTTCACCTATCCATCGGCCCAGGGATTCTACAGATCCGATCAATTCTTTATTTGTCTCTACAACTACACTTTCCATTTTATCAATTTTCTATAAACTAAAAAAGCCTTTCGAAGTTTAAATTCGAAAGGCTTTTATTATAATTATTTAGCTTAATCTATTTTATGAACAGACCTCTCGAATATAAAGGAAGGCAACAATAATACGCACAAGCACAGCCTACAACTGCCTCATTTTTAAGTATTCTATATATTTTTCTTATCATCTTCTTTTTAATTTCCGGTTTAACCTAAAATTCAAAAAGCCTTCTGCACATTACTGACCAGAAGGCTTTTCGATATTAATATGATATCTACCATCTTCTATGTCAGCTGAGTTGTCGACAGCAACAACAGCAACATGCACAACAAAAAGATAAAATAGATTTCATTGATTTAATTCCAGGTTACAAATATACAATACCCGTGCCAGAGTTGCAAACTGGGTAGTTAGCTGATGGGTTAATTGAGTGTTAAAAAAAAGAATGGTTTGAAGATCTAAGAACTGCTAATTGTTTGTTCTTTTAAATAGGATACATGAGAATCCAGCGTATATTCTTCAAGAAAATGAATTGAATAAGATTCTATCCTCTACCAGCTCATGTGATCTCCATCTTCCTTCTCTTTTGATGGTCCGGGATCTCCGCCATCAGAATCATGATCTTCACCATGCTCCTGGTTTTCGCGATGAGCAAACTGATCATAATCAAAGTCGGGCATGAGATCAGTCTTTACATGATTGATGACATCATTGAGACCTTCTGCAAAACGATTAAAGTCTTCTTTATATAAAAAAATCTGATGCCTGGTGTATCCATTGCCATCGCTACGCCGGGTGCTTTCGGTAAGGGTAAGATAAAAGTCATTTCCGCGAGTCTTCATGACATCAAAAAAGTAAGTTCTTTTTCTACCGGCTTTCACCTTATGTGAATATACGCTGGCATTCCGGGCAGTACCTTCATTTTCCACAACGTTATAGTTTTAAGATTTATGTAACCAAATGTACAAAAAATATCTTCAGAATTCCAGTGCCGGCACTCGAAAGGTTGTTGCAAATGGTTCCCTATACCGCAGTGATTATAGGGTCACTCAAATCTGACCTAATATAATAAATTGAGGTTTTGGAGGAATTCAACAGGACTTCAGCTCACAGCTAGCTGATCAGCAGCCTCTGAGTCTTCCCATTTTTGCTGTTCCATCAATTCAAAATAATGGCCACGCAATTCCAGCAGTTCCTCATGTGTACCCATTTCTGCCAGTCGGCCTTTATGCAATACCATGATTTTTGTAAATCCCGCCAGGTGACTGATGCGATGTGTAATAAGGATGGAGGTTTTATTATTTAAAACTTCATCAAATGCCTCCAGAATAGCCTTTTCAGTGCGTGTATCAATAGCACTCAGGCAATCATCCATCAATAAGATATCTGGATTTTTTATCAATGCCCGGGCGATGGCGATGCGTTGTTTCTGTCCACCGGAAAGGGTAACGCCACGTTCACCTAATAAGGTCTTCATTTTAGCAGGCAACGTTGCTATCTCTTCATAGATGGCTGCGTAGCGGGTATAGTTAGTAACCTGGTCGTCCGTGGCGAGTGGAGTTCCGAATCGGATATTGTCTTCAATACTTTCAGAAAAAAGGAATTGATCCTGCGGTACGTAACCAATGAGTTTACGAAGTGCATTTATATCGTACTCCTTAATTTCTCTATCATCAATGAGGATTTTGCCTTGTTCAATATCAAATAATCGCAATAATAATTCTGCTATAGTGGTTTTGCCAGCGGCTGTGCGACCTATAATAGCAATTCTGTCACCGGGTGATATCGTGAAAGAAAGCCGATCCAGCGCTTTAACTCCGGTATTAGGGTAGACGAATGTAACATTCCTGAATTCTATCTTTCCTTTAAAAGTTTCAGGAACAAACGATCCAGTCACTGATAAAGTAGATTTGATATCCATAAATTCATTGATGCGCTTCATAGAAGCTTCAGCCTGTTGTACTATGGATGCGAGCCAGCCAATAGCTGTCACAGGCCATGCAAGCATGTTGATGTAGATGACAAACTCTGCTATATTACCAGCGGTAATGGCTCCGGCCTGCACCCTATAAGCTCCAGCCCAAACAATAATTACCGTACTAACTCCGGTAAGAAGCATAATCAATGGGAAAAATGTAGCGTTGATTTTGGACAAATCCCAGGTAGAACTTTTATAAGCTTCAGCTTCCTCTTTAAACATGGAAGACATCGATGTCTCCCTGGTATAGGACTTTACAATCCGGATCCCGGAGAACACTTCTTGCGCTATCGTAGTTAGTTTGGCAAGCTGTCGTTGTATCGTAGTGCTTTTTTTGTTAATGATTGTACTGACATAAAAAATCGATATGGATAAAAACGGTAGCGGCAATAAAGTAAGTAACGAAAGCGTAAGATCGACTTTGACCATTGCAGCCACTACCAATAAAATAAGCGCTGCAAGATCGATTGCATATAATACGGCAGGTCCCAGGTACATTCGCACCTTGGAAACATCTTCTGAAATACGCGACATCAGATCACCTGTGGTCTGCTTTCGGTAAAAGGACTGATCAAGGGTAGAGTAATGATTATATATATTTTTTCGAAGATCATACTCAATCAATCTGGACATGACGATAATGGACTGCCGCATAAAATACATAAATAAGCCCATCAAAACCGCACATCCGAAAACAACCAAACCGAACCGAACTAATTTAGGGGCAATTACAGCAGCTGCGCCTGGTGAAGGGTTCTTGAGTTCCGTCACTACTAAATCAAGTGCGGTGCCTATCATTTGCGGTTGCACGATTCGGAAATAATTCATCAAAAGCACAAAAACAATACCAGAGATAAAGCGCCATCGGTATCGGGCGAAGTATTGATTGAGAGTCCAGAGTTGTTTCAAATTGCAATTAGGAACTGATGAGGTGCAAAAATAGGAGAAATAGATGTATCGAGAATATGAAATAATAGTTAATCAGTCTTCTGTGAAGGCACCTGAAAATCTTTTATAAGCAGGTAAATTACCTAACTGAAAAATCGAGATATGGAAGAATTCTTTCCCAATAACTGTGATTGAATGCTTTTATATTTTCCAGATCTGCTATGGTTCTAAATTCGCCATGCTGAAGCTTGTAATTCTGGATTAGGATTGCATCTTTTTTCGATAAGTAGGGATGATAAATCATCGGCAAAGAATCCTGATTGATTTTTATCTTTTTATACGGATCTGTTACAGTTAACCTTGAACGAAACCTGGAGATGGTCGAATCCTGCAATCCATAAACTTCTTTTAACTGATCTACTGAAAAATAGCCTCCCAGTTTTTCTCTATATGCAATTATCCGCAAAGCAAAGACATGTCCTAATCCGGGTAATGATTTAAGCATAGCGGTATCTGCTTTGTTTAAATCAAAATTGAATGAAGTTGTAACCGAAGTCACAGGTGTAGATAAGATCATGGAAGATGATTCGACAGGCTCTTTAAAATGGACATAGGGGGAAACTTCATGTAGCAGAGAATCATTCATTCCGTAAATTTTTATTAAATCATTGATTGAAGTAAAGGTTTTGCCGGATCCTCTGTAATGAATCAAAGTATTGGCCATTTTTCCTGGAAAACCTGCCTGAATTAATTCATCATAATTAGCAACATTGGGATCAATAACTGTTTTTGTTTTTGTATCAGGTAAACTTGTCAATATTTCTTTACTTGTTGATTCAATTTGAATATATGGAGAGATTTTATTGAATAGCGTTTGGTTCATTCCATAAATTTTCATTACGTCAATTGGTTTTTTAAATTTCCCCCCTTTTGTTATGTAATTCTGCCATGCAGAAGCTGTTTTTAGTGGGATCCCAAAGCTGTTCAATTCCTGTACGGTTACTTTATTTGGATTGAAAAGAGAATGATTATTCCCAATAGGAATTGTTCCACTTACAGAAGTGTATGAAATGGAATCCACGTGTTTTTCCTCCAATGTTGATTGTTCGATTATAAAATCAGGAATCGGTGGATTCCAATGGATATATAAATAAATTATTATCGAAACGAACAGTAAGCCTATTAATGTAAATACAGAAACACGTTCCTGAAACGAAGAATTAAAATACTTGTTTAAATTTCCGGGCTTCATTGTATTGAAATTTGAACAAAGTCTTTTTTTGAAAAGTTGACCTTGCTATATGGAAATATCGTATCGATCGAATTGTGTTCTACTCCTGAAGTAGTATACACCGTAACTGGCCTTATTTTTTTATTGGCTTTGTTCCGCCAATATTTAGGCAAAAACAGTAGAGCTTGGTTGGGCTTGTTTTGTAAAGTATCAGAGCTCTTTGCAATCCAGGTGATCGGTGTAGAATCAATTATTATGGATTTTGGAGAGATCTTTAAAGGTCCGCTTTTATAAGTATCATTCGCTCCATCTATCCGGATGATATGGGTGGACTGGATATTGTATTTAGCTGCATAATTTGATTCGATCAGGGTGCTGTCACCTGCTACCTGAATCAAAGTCATTTGGTGCTTTACCCAGAGTTTAAGGTGATTGCGATTATTGGTGGCTATTATTTCTATTTTTCGTTGGTCTCTATATTCATGTATGATCATAACAGTCACGAAAAGTATTAAAGTCATTAATAAATATCTGAATGTCGTATTTGATTTATCCATGAGCCATTGGACGAATAAAATAGAAATGATAATAAGAATACCTGAATCAAGTACATCTGGCCACCAACCACTCACCTGACCCATCGGTAAAGTATATACCCAGGCAATGATATCATTCATCCACCTAACACTATAAATCAATGGATAATATAAAAAATGAAGTATTGGAATATGAAGTAAAAAAACCGGAATAGCCACCATGCCACCTACCAATATGATGAATGAAAACGGGCTACTGATTATTCCTGTGAGCCAGAAATAAAATGCAAATTGATGAAAGTGATATCCTACCACCGGGTAAATCATAAGTTGAGCTGATAAGGAGACTGCTATTATTTTCCAAATAATTTGAATTGCAGAATTGCTTGTAGATACTAATTGCCGTATAGGTTCATACAGAAGATAGATTCCGGCCATGGCGCCAAATGAAAGTTGAAAGCCAATATTAAAAACGTCGAGAGGATTTATAATCAAAAGAATAAAAGCAGTACCTGCCAGGATATTCATGGGGGCAGCATCTCTTTGAATAAGTCTTGCGGATATAAAAGATGTAAACATAAATGCAGAACGAACTATAGGTGGTGAAGCTCCTGTAAGTAATGTATAGACCCAGATAATACATAGAATCAGAATTGACTTTATAATTCTTGATGTTCTTGATTTGGATTTGAAGAATCCAAAAATCAATTCCAGAATCCCAGCTAAGATTCCTACGTGCATCCCTGAAACGGATAATACATGCACAGCGCCGGTGGCTGAATAAGCCCGGTACAGTTCAGGATCCATTTTTTTACGCAAGCCGATCAACATAGCAGAAGCAACTGGATAATCTCTTGCGTTTGTTATTATATTACGGATAGCATTATCAAGCTTAATTCTCCAGGTTTCTAACCAATCTGGTTCAGCATGTCGGATCACTTTTAATAAGGAAGTGTCTGCATAGGTAATCCAGTGAATGTTTCTTCGGTGTAACATAACCTTCCAATCAAACTCATAAGGTGCCGCTGCTCCATCGGGTACCAAAAGAGAAAATTTGCCCTGATATATGTCCCGGGACATAGGGATATAACTGTATGATTTAGGTATCCGTATTAATAAATTGCCAAGTACTGGTTGCAGATTATTCGAATCCATTTGTGTAAGTACCTGGCTGTAACAATCCCAGTATCGGTCCTTTTCTTCCAGGTAGTATGTGCGAGTGATAAATTCATTAGATGGTTTTCCTTTGGTTGAAAGATGCACATTATAATGCCGTGGTAGATTTCTTTCGTCTCGCAGATAAGTCCATAGAAAGGAAAAAACAAGCCAGAATAAAAATGCAACAATTCCAAACGCAAATGAAGAGACCTGGGAGTGCCTTGAGCCAAGATGTAAAGCGATCAAGCTTATGAGTAGACAAAAAGCGATGACTCCAAGGATTTTCTCCTGTATAAAAATAGAATCTGCAAGCACTATCCCAATGAGATAGGGTAGGAGAATTTTAAAAAAGGGGTATTTAGCCCATGCGATTCTAAGCTTAGTGTGTGTGTGTTCCCTCATGTGTGTGTGTTCGTGTTTTTTACATCATCACCTGAATTTTGGTCTGTATTTATATTGTGCAAAAAACCATATAAAAACAAAACAAATTAAAGGTATGATGTAAGCTTTCTGTATGCTTCCTGTACGATCAGAGATCTGTCCCATCATTAAAGGGAAGATTGCACCACCAAATATTGCCATGACTAAAAAGGATGAAGCAATCTTGGTCTCTTCGCCCAGCCCTTTGATGCCAAGAGCAAAAATAGTTGGAAACATGATAGACATAAAGAATGGAACTGCCGCTACCGCATATACCGTGACCATTCCTTTCGTAGTCAACGCAATGGCAAGCAATACTATATTAATCAAACAATATAAAGCCAACAATCTTGCAGGAGCTATGAATTTCATAAACCAGGTTCCGGCGAAGCGGCCCACCAGAAATCCAAGCATTGCAACACTACCCCATAAAAAAGCGGCGTTTTTTTCATTCATTCCAACCAGGTAGTGAGTCAGGCGGATAAAAAAGCTTCCCACACAAACTTGTGCGCCTACATAAAAAAACTGAGCGATTACTGCCCACAATACATGAGAATGCCTGAATACATTCAATGAAAAAGTATGATTAGTGTCGGAGGAATCAACTTCCTTGATCTCAGGGATTTTGGAGGCCATAAAGAACAAGGCTACCAGCAGAACTACACCAGCCATGATGAGATAAGGAATTTTTACGGTAGATGATTCAGACATTAAATAAGTGTTTAGTGCATCCGGAGTCATACTTTGTAATTCCTCCTTACTTTTTTCGATACCACTTAAAATCACTTGTCCACCGATAATAGGAGCTAGAAACGCCCCTACTCCATTGAAGGATTGTGCAAAATTGAGTCTCTGCTCTGAAGTAGCCGGATCACCAAGCTTAGTGATATAGGGATTGGCGACCGTCTCAAGGAATGTAGCTCCACTTGCAATAATGAATAGAGCAGTTAAAAACATAGTATAACTCCTTGCTCCTGCTGCGGGATAAAACAAAAGAGCACCTACTGCATATAAAGCAAGGCCGATAAGGATTCCATTTTTATAACCATACTTGTGCATGAACAATCCCGCAGGAATTGCCATAATAAAATAACCCAGATAAACAGCAGAGTCTATCAGAGCGGATTGTGTATCGGTGAGTTGACATGCTTTTTTCAAATGGGGTATAAGGATAGGATTGAGATTATGTAAAAACGCCCATAGAAAAAACAAGCTGGTGACTAAGATGAAAGGTATAAGGTATTCTTTTTTATTATTCATGGTTTTTTGTGCATTGATACATTCGTCGTTGAATAATTTTTTTGTAGATTTTAAACTAGTTTTTTATAAAGCAAAATTGCCTTCGTAAATAAAAGTTGCGCCTCCGCAAAGCCATATATTCTCAAAATGACCAGGAGCAATCCGATCAAATTTTACTTTCAAATGACCTCCCTTAGCTTCAAGCTGGATTTCATGGAGGTTATATTTTTTGTTCATCTCGACGAAGGCTAAAGCGGCAGCTACAGCACCTGTGCCACAAGCCCAGGTTTCATCTTCGACTCCACGTTCATAGGTTCGGATATTTAAATCATCAGCATTAGGTTCGATGAAATTGACATTGATACCCTTGGGGAATTCAGTGGAATAACGGATTGACTGGCCCTTGTTAAGAACAGGATAGTGTAAAATATCTTCTACTTCCTGGATATAATGAGGTGATCCTGTATCAAGGACTGCATGATCAGAATACAAATCTATGTTGTGTACAGGTTTGATTTTAAGTTCAACGTAATCCGCACTGATTAATCTGGCATCGTGTCTTCCATCAGCGGCATTAAATGTAGTAGTGCTTTTAATAATTCCTAATCGGGAAGCAAGAGCGACTATACACCGACCTCCGTTACCACACATGCTTCCAAGGCCCCCATCAGCATTATAGTACACCATATTGAAGTCGGCATTTAATTCCTCCCCATTCCCGGACAAAGGATTGGACAATTCCGTTTTCACACCTGGTCCGGCAATATTTTCTATAAGCATTAAGCCATCAGCTCCTATTCCAAAACGACGATGGCAGAGGGCAGCAATGGTGTGACTATCCTTAATCATATCATATTCCTGTGACCGGTTGTCCAGAATAATAAAATCATTACCTGCACCATGATATTTATAGAAATGAATATTCAAGACGAAAGAAAAATTTATTAAAAATAGGAATGTTTTTGAGAATAACTCCAGCATCTTTTTTCTTTGGTCACAAGATTACTTTTGAATTCCGTTTTTATAAAAATATTAATAGTACATGCATATTCTTAGAAGCCTTTTCCTATCTTGTGACATAATGGATGGAATCAATATTCTCATCCAAAATTGCGAACAATGCGGGTTTTATTATTCATTTTATGGCTGACTTTGGGTCTGATCTATGGTCTGATTTGGGTTCAAAGCAAGTCATGTTGTGACAGTAATCTTTCTTCCGTTGGCACCGATCAGGGAGTAGGATTAGCGCAAAAAATAAAACCTGTTCCACCGAGTGTTCCGCCTCAGGCTAATCCTCCAGATTCTCTTCATCTTATTTCAGCATCTGATTTAGCGTCTGAGGCTGACGAGGGCTGTGTGTTATTTAAATGGGGCAAGTCTGATCCAATTCTCAAGCCCTGTTTTGAAGCACTTCAGGATTCTATTGGAAAGAGTATGAAACAAGGCAAATCTCTTGAAATTATCAGTGATTTTTATGAACAAGAGAATATGGTAATGGCTTCCGGGGATTTAGGCCTTATCCGTGCAATGAAAATAAAAGAATTATTCAGTAAAAACATTAACCCGGAATTGATCAGGATAAGAAGTCTGCCCAGATCAGATAGCACCGGTAAACGCAACCGCTTATTATATACTTTGCATTTCCAACAGGTATTTATGAATGATCAGGTCAAGGAACTGGACACCAGGACATTAATTTATTTTAGATATGCCAGTAATCAACAAGACAATGATAGTTTGGTCAATCAATATTTAGATGATCTGGCTTCCCGGTTAAAAAATACAGGAGATATTATCAACCTGACAGGCCATACGGATGATGATGCTTCGGCAGAACACAATGTAGTATTGGGATTAAAGCGGGCTCAAATAATTAAAGATCTCCTTGTTAAAAGGGGAATTAAATCATCGAGGATTAAAACCAAATCCAAAGGTGAGTCTGAACCGATAGCACCCAATGATACGGAAGAGAATAGAAAACAAAATAGAAGGGTTGAATTAACGATAGTACCACCACCTAAATAAAAAAAATATGTCAACGACAATTTCATTATGTGATCTTCCGTGGTGGGCTGTAGCCTTGTCTTGGTTGTTGCCAGCACTGTTGGGCTATTTCTGGGCTATGATGATTTGGAGCCGCTATAAATCAAAAAGTAAAAAAGCGGAACAAGAACTTTCTTCAGCGAGTCGGAGAATAGTCAACTTAGAAAATGAAATCAATGAATGTCGCAAAGTATACGATAAAGTCAATAAAGAAAAAGAAAAATTGCTGGCCGAACGCATCAGTCCTGTAAACCCAGCCGTTGCGATTTCTAAAGCAAGTACGCCTGAAACTATAACGATGACGTCAGAAATCCTTCATCAGACCAAATCGGTATTTGGTTATGCTATTAAACGGAATGATCTTAAAATAATCGATGGAATAGATCCAAAAATCGAAAAGATATTAATCGATCATGGGATTTCAGATTGGTCTAAACTAGAGACTGTTGATGTAAACCAACTCAATACCATTCTACGATCTGCGGGTTACACCAATATCAATCCTCAATCCTGGCCATTTCAAAGTTCGCTGGCCCGGCAGGAAAAATGGGAAGAATTAAAAACATTTCAGGCATCAAAAGGATGATGATCTATAGGCAATATTAATTGTTGAAGTTACTAAACAGTCTCACCGGTATTAGTCGCAGGTCCGCGATGTTCTATACTCCACCTTGCGACAATCCCCGCTATTAAACCGAATGCAAATCCTCCGATATGAGCCCACCAGGCTATGCCGCTTGATTGATCCTCAGTAGCCGAAGCACCTAATGAGAAAAAACCATTCAATAATTGTTGAATGATCCATATTCCTAAAAAGAAAATGGCAGGAATATAAAACGAACTGAAAAAGTAAATGACGAGAATCTTTATTTTAGATGCCGGAAACATTACAATGTACGCTCCCAATACGGAGGCAATCGCTCCGCTTGCTCCAATAGCAGGTACAATACTATCAGGGCCTGCTAAAATATGGGCAGCCGATGCAGCTAGCCCCCCGATAAAATAAAAGAGTAAAAAATTGAGATTCCCGATCACAGCTTCTATATTATCTCCAAACACCCAAAGGAAAGTCATGTTTCCAATAAGATGCATCCAACCACCATGGAGAAACATAGATGAAAATAAGGAAATGAGATGATGTCCCTGTGTAATCTGAGCAGGAACCGTACCGTAATTACCAATAAATTGCTCCAATTGAGCAGGTGAAAGGGTTACCTGAAATATAAACACTAAAACATTCAATACTATGATTGCATAAGCAAAAATGGGTTTGTAGCCACCTTTTACCTGATCATCACCTATCGGAAACATTATAGAAAATTTTAATTTGAATAAAGATAGTTTTTTAATGGATACAGCGGTCTACAACAATCCCTCTTTAACGAGATCATGCAGATGTATCATGCCTACATATTGGTTCGATTTTGTTACCACCAATTGGCTGATATGATTTTGACGCATCATATCCAATGCGTTTATAGCTAAAGCATCTGCATCGATCCACCTGGGATCCGGATTCATAATCTGTTTTGCTGTAAGGGTATAATCCAGTTTTTTGTTTTCAATCAATCTTCTCAGATCGCCATCGGTTACTATTCCGACAGGCTGTTCAGCATGATCTACAATGACCGTGGCACCCATCCTGTTTTTAGACATGTTAAGTATAACTTGAGCAAGATCATCTTCAGGGTTATTCATTGGTTTACCATGCAATGGATATACGTCATAAACATGGAGGTATAATTGTTTCCCCAATGATCCGCCTGGGTGAAACCTTGCAAAATCTTCGGGAGTAAATCCGCGTAGATATAAAAGACAAATAGCTATAGCATCACCCATGGCCATCTGGGCTGCCGTACTTGCTGTCGGTGCGAGGTTGTTAGGATCAGCTTCTTTCTCTATAGGAGTAAACAATAAATAATCAGATTGACGGGCCAGGTATGAATCCTTATTTGAAGTAATCGCAATTATTTTACAGCCTACATGTTTAGCTAAAGGAACGATGAGTTTGATTTCTTCAGTCTCCCCACTTTTGGATAAGCAGCAAAGAAAATCAGTGGCATTCAGTATTCCTATATCGCCATGTACCGCATCCGCTGCATGAAGGAAGGCTGCAGGTGTCCCGGTTGAATTCATGGTGGCTACTATCTTTTGAGCGACAAGTGCACTTTTGCCTATACCAGTACAGACCACCCTGGCCTTGGTATCAAATATATCCTTTACACAAACTTCAAAAGAATTTTCTAAATGATTTGCTAATGAAATGAGGGCTTTTTGCTCAATTTCAATACATTCTTTAGCTATATCTATTAATGACTTTTTCAATTCTGGTAATAGTTGTAAATTCGACTCCCTTTTTAAAACCCTAAAGTACTAAATCATATGGAGTCTGCATTTGATATGTAGATAGCCATAAAAATAACAAAGTTTGTAGCATGTTGAATCAGTAGAATCTAATGAAAAAGATATTTCGATTACAACCAAACTTTATAAGGCATTTCAAAAATTATTCGTAAATTAACAGACAGATGAGTCAAATCACAGTGGAAAAAAAAGCAAGAAGGAAAAACGAAGTAGTCAATACCCCAATACTCCCCAGTAGTTCAGGTTATTCTCCCAGTGGCTTACTGGATTCGTTACAAAAGCATTTTGGATTTGATCAATTTAAAGGTGACCAGGAAGAAATCATTCAGAATGTATTATCAGGAAGAGATACGTTTGTAATAATGCCTACCGGAGGTGGAAAATCTCTTTGTTATCAACTTCCTGCATTGATGATGGAAGGTACAGCAATCATTATATCTCCACTGATCGCATTAATGAAAAATCAAGTAGACGCTATTCGTGGATATAGCCAGGGAGATGAGATCGCACACTTCCTTAACTCATCATTAACACGGACTCAAATAAAACAAGTCAAAGACTCCATTACTCAGAAACATACGAAGCTTTTATATGTAGCTCCTGAAACTTTAACTAAAGATGAAAATCTAGAATTCCTTCGAGGAGTAAAGGTCTCTCTTATTGCTGTCGATGAAGCACATTGTATTTCAGAATGGGGTCATGACTTCAGACCTGAGTATCGTCGCATCAGAGAAATGATTGATGCTCTTGGACATTCAGTACCTGTAATGGCTCTTACGGCTACTGCAACTCCGAAAGTTCAGTCTGATATCATTAAGACATTGGATATGAATAGTCCCGGAGTATTTAAATCCTCTTTCAACCGAACGAATTTATTTTATGAGATAAGACCTAAAGTCAATAAAGCACAAACTATAAAAGAGATTATACAAATCTTCAGAACGCAGCCAGGAAGCTCAGGAATAGTCTATGTACAATCGCGTAAATCTACTGAAGAACTGGCGACGACTCTAGAAGTCAATGGTATAAAAGCTGCTCCATATCACGCAGGACTGGATTCTAAGTTGCGTTCTAAAATTCAGGATGATTTCTTAATGCAGGAAATTGATGTGATATGTGCAACCATTGCATTCGGTATGGGTATTGATAAACCCGACGTGAGATTCGTGATTCATTATGATATTCCTAAAAGTATCGAAAACTATTATCAGGAAACCGGTAGAGCGGGTCGCGATGGTATTGAAGGAAGATGCGTTGCTTTTTATTCTGCTAAGGACATCCTTACGCTTGAAAAGTTTTTGCGGGATAAAGATGCTGCTGAACGGGATATGGGTGCTCATTTATTGGATGAAGTAGTCGCTTTCTCTGAAACAGCTGCATGCCGGAGAGTATTTTTATTAAACTATTTTGGAGAAAATTTTGTAGAAAAAGATTGTCATAAAATGTGTGACAATTGTAAAAATCCAAAAGAAAGAATTGAGGTCAAAAATGAAATGAAACTTGCCTTACAGGCGGTAAAGGAAACTAAAGAAAATTATCTGGTCAGTTTATTGGTTGAATTTATTACCGGTAAAGGCACCAAAGAAATAAAGGATTATGGCTTTGATGAATACGAGCTCTTCGGTAAAGGTGAAGATAAAGATCCGTTGTTCTGGTATTCTATTTACAGGCAAGCCATGTTGCACGGATTATTATTAAAAGACATCGAACAATACGGTGTACTTAAACTGACTGACGAAGGGGAAAAATTCATTACAAAGCCTACTTCGATCAAGATTGCAATCAATACAAATTTTGAAGCACCGGCCGATGGAGATGACGAAGATGCAGAAGCAAGAGTAGTAGCGCTCGATCAGACTTTATTCAATATGTTGTCTGATCTGAGGAAATCGATGGCCAAACAACTGAAGGTGCCTCCTTATGTAATCTTCCAGGATACCTCACTCAATGATATGGCTACACAATACCCCATATCCCTGGATGATTTATCTAAAGTAAATGGTGTAAATGCAAGTAAGGCTCAGCGGTATGGTAAAAAATTCGTCGAACTCATAGCAAAATATGTAATAGAAAATGAAATCGATCGCCCTGATGAAATGGTGATCAAACAAATAGCAGACAAATCAAAAACGAAAGTTGCCATCATCCAATGCATTGACAGGAAGATGATGCTTGAGGATATAGCACGCGCCAATCAATTTAAACTGGATGAACTCATAGAAGAGATGGATATCATCGTATCATCCGGTACAAAACTTAACCTGGATTATTACCTTGAAGACAATGTAGATGAGTCCATTCAGGAGGAAATATATGACTACTTCATGTCCGCTCAAACCGATGATCC
>JBDTUE010000012.1:0-41151 GCA_040007895.1 Saprospiraceae bacterium
TTACTCTGCCACTTCTGGGCTTGGATCCTTTTATTTGAAACTCCTTCTACTTCTCAAGTCAAAAGGCAGATGATCACGGTAAAGCATGTGTAAAATGTTTTGAAAGTGCCACTGACCCCACCTGTGATTGTAAAAAAATCTGCAGGAAAGCAGGAGAGATGGGATGCATTCAGGCTTGCCAGGAATGCAAAGAATAATAAATGTGTTCCGATTCAGGGTTGAGACCCTTTCTCCGTTCCATTTTTATGTGCCATAGCTAAATATAATAGAGACAGTGCACGATTTCGTGAATAAAATCTTTTCAGGAAATAAGTAGGAAGAAGTGAATGTGGAAGCTGGCTGATCTTTAATCCTTATGGTTAATCGATCATATAGCTTTTAAATTTAAAAAGGCCATACAAGTTCACGGGATTATAATTGTCGTCTTGATTTAAAAAAAAAGTATAAAACTTTGTATGGCCCGTCACAAATATATATCAATTGATGGACTAGACCTTATTCACAATAAATTTTAATATATATTTTAAAGTTAAAGTGTGTACGCTACACAAAATCAGAATCATTCCATTTTTTTCTCAGCTCTTTCAATTCAAGTTTATCAATATCAAGCTCTGGATCGAGTGATGTACCCGGAGCACTTAGTCTTGACGTCTTTTCCTTGTTAAGCATATATTGTATGCGATCTTCTCTTTCTTTGATCCTTTCTAATTCCTCATAAAACATTCTTTCTTCCCAATCTTTTCCAAATCCAGGCCAGCCAAAAACTCTGGCGTATTTAAAAGCTAAAGCAAGAGTCAAACCCAAAACAGGATAGATAGACCAGAATTCATGTCGATCACTAAAAAAATTAAGTGCCATTAAGAAACAGGAAATTGAAGCCCATATAAATAAGAAGCGATAAAAAGATTTTAATTCTTTAACTCTTTTCTCTGCTTTCAGGTAAGTCAATGTTTTTTTATCCATTATTTAAAAATTACTGCAAATTCTAAAGTATCTGGTTCATTATTCCGATTTTTAGAGGAGTATGGAATATACTCGACTAATCCTCTATTATTTGCTATTAAAATAACTATTCAATAAACTACCTGAAAGAGCACCCAATGCAGAAGTGATTCCACCCAGGAAGCCTGTGATGATCAATAAAGTTATGACTTTTTGATTTCCAAATAGAATACCTATCCTGGATGCAAGTCTTGATCCAGCATCCAGATCTAAATAATAAGCATAAGATGCCCACAATAGAAATCCTGCAATAAAAAAAACGAACAAAGCACCTTGGGAAGAATATTTTCCTATAAAGCTAAAGATAGCTCCAAATACGGCAATGGTATACCAGGGCAATATCATGAGTCCGAGGAAGGACAGTATAAGAAATAAAAATATTGAAAGTGATTTTTTCATAAATCAATCGTATAGACTAATGGGTAAAAGATTGAGTACCTAATGCCGGAATATTGGCAGGTATATTTATAAATATTGCTTTTTGATATTTACCGGTAGCCCAATACGATAACATATTATCATAAAATGAAGATGCCGGATTACCACTCTGCCCTCCTGGAAGAATCACATCAGCCAACGTGCTGTCACCTAATGATACCACCATTCTCCAGGATGGACCGGACCCATTGGCCGTGGCATTCAAGGCGTCACCAATACCTCCAACCTGTAAATCATCACTTGAAAAGCCAGGAAGATTTGCCATATGCTGAATTTTAGGTTTGGCAAATTCACTCCAGGTTTGATTTAGCCGGTTCTGGTTTTTAAGATCATTGATTGTTTCTACAAAAGACATTTGAATGATATCTTTGGCTGTTTCAATTTTTTTGCTGGACTGGAGATCGAAGATTTTATGATCAGGATATAGCTTCATCAATGAAGCAGTAATCCCTGTTTTTGGGTAGAGTAATACACTTGAATCTTTTGAAGTATAGATTTCATCAAATGTATTCCTGTAAACACTTCTGTACCATGCGTTAAAAATCATCGCCTGGTTTGAACCGGCTGAAAATTTTAAATCCCATCCTGTCAATTGAATAAAGATATTTTTTTGTTCAGAACTTAAAGAAGTAGTATCAAGGGCTTCTAACATCAGAGGCAGGTTTTCTTTCGCTTTAAGACTAAAAGTACTGTTTTGCATTTCCATCATATCCGAAGGTTGTATGCCTGTCATTTTATCTAAAAAAGCATTTACCTGGCGACCTCTGAAATTATCAAAATCACCATTGTAATAATATGGATAAGAGGGATCCGTACTATTTTGATTGGCTGACGAAACGTATCCCCGCTCAGGATTTTTAACCCTTGGATTTTGTATCGAGGGTATATACCCGTGCCATGCATTTTGCGATTGAGAACCGTCTGATACAAATCTCCCCTGTTCTTGTTTCTTGATTGGGAATTTTCCATTTACGGTAATGGCAATGTCTCCGTCTTTAGAGGCAAAAATAAAATTCTGTGCTGGATTACTATACCCTGCAAGTGCATTCGTATAATCATTATAATTTTTTGCCTTCATTAAATTTAAAAACACTGACATCTCAAAACTGGTAGGAATTTCATGGGCAATCCAGTGATATGCCAGGCCAATATGAGGATCTTTCAAATCTTCCGATACGACCGGTCCCCAAGATGTATATTTTATTGTATCCAAAAGGGATGGTTTGTTTTTAATTTTTATTTCTTCAATTCTATAATTTATTTTTTGAGGTTTATTATCAACGAAATAAGAAGTTTTAGTGGAGTCAGCCCAACTGATTTGATACCAGTCTGCTACATCCTGCCCTACATTCGTTTCTCCCCAGGCTATTGAATCATTGAATCCAATGAGAATACCGGGAATACCCGGCACGCTCACTCCATATGCATTCATATCAGGAGTATTAATATGGTTTTCCATCCAGATGGATGGTAAGGTCAATCTTAAATGAGGATCATTACATAAAATCGGATGTCCTGTCTTGGTCTTTTTTCCACTCACCGCCCAGTTATTACTACCGAGCCCTTCTTGTGGAACTTCTGTGGACCGACTATACAAGCCATCAAACTCTTTAAATAAACTAACGGAATCCTGAATAGTTACTGTACTAAAATTCCATTTGTTTCCTTCCGGAATGACGGGACTCTGACCTTCAAAATATGCCGGGTAAAGAAAATTGAACAGGCTATCTCCAAATAATTTTTTCGTATTACTTGCTTCAAGATCTGATTCCCGGCTGCAAAGAGATTGAGCCATATATTTTACGATGCAGGCAGTCTTTAAAATGGTCCAGGGTTCGGGTTTGAAACCCATTAATTTGTATTCTATCGGTAAATCACGGGATTTTAATTCAGATATGTATTGGTTAATTCCGTTAGTAAAGGCTTCCAGAATTTTGAATTTGTCCTTGTCTGTCCTCCATCCTTTTACCGCATTTTCTGCACCAAAAAGCATGCCTAGCCTTCGTTGTTGTTGGTCCCTTTGTATTAATCTTTCACCTCCCAAGACTTCAGCTAATCGTCCTCCGGCTGATCTGGCCAGCATATCGATCTGCCATAATCGTAAAGAAGCCATGGTATATCCCTGAAGAAAAAACGCATCTTCATTGTTTTGAGCAAAGATGTGTGGTACCAATCTGGTATCCCAGGTAATAGAAGCTGGCGCTGTCAAAGCTTTGGAATGAATAGCACCAAAAATTACATCCTTCACCCCTTCATTATGCCAAAACCCCTCCCAAGGACTCAGGAATGATCCCAGGGGTGGAATTGTTGAGGATTTAGTGGTTATTGGTTTATTTAAAAAATAGATCCAAAGAATGGTGATTAGAACAGTAGCGAATAATTTAAAATTCTTCATGATGTAATAAATTGCTCGGGCATTACTACCTGACAAATGTAAATAAATCTTCTTTGGACCTTGAAGCTGAATAAGTGTACTTCTCCGTATCAAAACTCTTCAGCTCTTCCAATGTTGAGATTTTGTTTTTTATGATGTATCTCGCCATGAGGCCCCTTGCTTTCTTAGCGCTGAATGATATTACTTTATAAGAGCCACCTCTTTTTTCTTCAAATCGTATATGAATCAATCCTGATTTAAATTTGTTTGTTTTCACTGCCTGGAAATATTCCTCAGAAGCAAGATTGATCAATAGTTTATCTTTTTGTTCTTTCATATCAGACTGAATCAACTCGGTGATTTTGTCACCCCAAAATTCATACAAACTATTGTTTTTTCCTACGTGAAGTCCACAGCCCATCTCAAGCCGATAGGGTTGAATATTGTCCAATGGTTTTAAAAGGCCGTACAAGCCGGAGAGGATCCGAAGATGTTTTTGAGCAAACTTTACATCTTCTGCCGTAAAATCCTCTGCATGCAAACCAACGTACACATCGCCATTAAAAGCAAATAATGCCTGCTTACCCAATTCAGGAGGCATTGAAGGATCGAATGCCTTATACCTCGCAACATTAAGATCACCTAACGCTTTACTGATCCCCATCAATGACATCAGATCAGCACTGCTTTTTTTCTTTACCACTTTTGATATTTCCTGAATTTCTTTGATAAAGCGCACCCTTGTAAAATCTTTAGCGGGGGCAGGATTGAAGTTTAACTTCTTAGCCGGAGAAATAAGCATCATCATAATCCGATAAAATTAATAAAAGGTAACTTATACTGGTAAGGTAATTTGTTTTTAAACTAATCTTTTAAAACGGAAAGAATGGTATTTTTGCACCTCTACATTATTTAATTAATCAAAAATATTAAAATAAAGATGCAACGAATAAAAGTAATGAATCCGGTGGTTGAAATGGATGGTGATGAGATGACCCGCATTATATGGAAGTTTATCAAAGAAAAATTAATACTTCCCTATATCGATGTACCTATTCAGTATTTTGACCTTGGTGTAGAATACAGGGATCAGACCAATGATCAGGTGACCATTGATGCTGCAAATGCAATAAAAGCCTGTGGTGTAGGTATTAAATGTGCAACCATCACACCAGATGAAGCGAGGGTAGAAGAATTTAAGCTTAAACAAATGTGGAAAAGCCCAAACGGCACGATCAGAAACATTTTAGACGGAACCGTGTTTAGGGAACCTATAGTAATGAACAATGTGCCCCGGATAGTTTCAAACTGGACAGCTCCCATTGTCGTAGGCCGTCATGCCTTTGGTGACCAATATAAAGCGACTGATTTTCTGACTAAAGGAAAAGGGAAGCTTACAATTACATTTTCACCAGAAGACGGATCAGCTCCTTCTTCATATGAAGTCTATAATTTCAAAGGAGATGGCGTAGCATTGGCTATGTATAATACTGATGAAAGCATCCGTGGATTTGCCAGGGCCTGTTTCCGTGTGACCTTGCAGAAAAAATGGCCACTTTATCTTTCAACAAAAAATACCATTCTCAAAAAATATGACGGAAGATTTAAAGATATTTTCCAGGAAGTCTATGATCAGGAATTTAAAACTCAGATGGAGGCTGCCAAATTAACTTACGAGCACCGGTTGATCGATGATATGGTAGCATCGGCTTTAAAGTGGAATGGCAATTTTGTATGGGCTTGTAAAAATTATGACGGAGATGTACAAAGTGATCAGGTAGCTCAGGGATTTGGATCACTTGGTTTGATGACCAGTGTGCTCGTGACACCGGATGGGCAAACTATGGAAGCAGAGGCAGCTCATGGTACTGTCACCAGGCATTATCGGGAATACCAGGCTGGCCGACCGACCAGTACAAACCCAATTGCGTCTATTTTTGCATGGACCAGGGGATTAGAATTCAGAGGAGTTAAAGACGGCAACCAACCCCTTATAGATTTTTGCCATAAACTGGAAGCTGTTTGTATTGAAACCGTCGAAGAAGGTAAAATGACTAAAGACCTTGCGGTTTGTGTACATGGCAATAAAGTCAACCATGGTGAACATTATCTTTATACAGAAGAGTTTTTGGATGCTATCGATGCAGGCTTAAGAAAGAAATTGGTTTGATCAATAACTATGAAAATTGTATTTATTGTTTTCATTTTAATTCAATTATCATGTGGGAGCCAAAAACCATTGCAAAATAATTCAGCCGGTACTTGTGATACAGAAGCGAACGTTTTGGATTATACGGGATTGGATGGTTGCAGATTTTTATTGGAACTAAAGGATGGAACCCGATTGATCCCGGTAGAATTGGATGATAATACTTTTTTGTTCAGTGAGAACCAGGTCATTAAAATAAAATACAATTTAATGAAAGATGTCGTTACAGCATGCCTGACCAGTGCTGTACCCGTGAATATAACTTGTATTCAGGAGGTAAAACCAGGTACAAAATCAGGACAGGAGTTTTTAAAAAGAGATTGTATAGATACGGAAACTCCATTGAGCTTATCGTGGTTGAATAAATCAATAATTCAAAACAAGGTGAGTGAAGTAAAAAAAGGATACATAAATACAACACCATATTATATCCTGGAAGGAAATGCCTATCGCAGAGTGTATACCTGTAAAGGAGACTTAGTATGTGAGTATGAAACAAAAACGAAATCATCGTGCCAGGCTAAATTCGAATCATTAAAAGATTTTAAATCCATTTGGGCTCAAAAATGAATCCTAAAATTGACAGACCTTTGGAAATAGTAAACCTTACTCCTGCGGGAGATGAGAAGATGATTGATAAAACTTTGCGTCCTTCTGCCCTTGAAGAATTTAGCGGACAAAAAAAGATAGTTGACAATCTTAAAGTATTTATTCAGGCTGCGAGGATGAGAAGCGAGGCATTGGATCATGTTTTATTGCACGGCCCACCCGGATTGGGGAAAACTACATTGGCGAATATTATTTCTAATGAATTAGGATCAAATTTAAAACTATCCTCTGGTCCTGTAATAGAACGCCCGGGTGATTTAGCAGGCTTACTTACCAATCTGAATACCGGTGATGTGTTATTTATAGATGAAATCCACCGGTTGAACAATGTAGTTGAAGAATACCTGTACAGTGCCATGGAGGATTACCGTATAGATATCATGATCGATAGCGGCCCGAATGCAAGAAGTGTACAAATAAATCTTAACCCATTTACTCTTATTGGCGCTACGACACGCATGGGTTTACTTACCTCTCCGTTGCGCGCAAGGTTTGGGATTAATTGTCATCTTGATTATTATGATTTGTTGACATTAATAGGCATTGTCAAAAGATCCGCAACAATACTAGCGATACAAATTTCTGATGATGGTGCGAATGAGATAGCCAGACGCAGTAGGGGTACTCCCCGAATAGCAAATGCACTATTAAGGCGGGTCCGGGATTTTGCCATGGTCAAAGGAAATGGGACGATCACCATTGAGATTGCGAAAATGGCTTTACTCGCTTTGAACATCGATGAGTATGGACTGGATGAAATGGATAAAAGAATTTTAAATACCATTATTTCCAAATTTAAAGGCGGGCCGGTGGGGCTTAATACCATTGCCACCGCAACCGGTGAAGAACCGGGTACTATTGAAGAAGTTTACGAACCATTCCTTATTATGGAAGGATTCCTTCAGCGTACACCACGGGGAAGAGAAGTAACCACCAAAGCATATAAACACTTAGGTATTGTACCTCCATCACTTAGTGGTACATTATTTTGAGTAAAACCCTTCATATGGATAATATAGAAGAAGAAAAATTTAAGAACCCAATAGATCAATCATTGATTGCAGCAAATCCCGGTAGTTTGCCTTATGCTCATCATGCGGGCTCAGCTATCATACGTCCTGATGACCTGGGAAAAGTAAGAGGCTTAGCCATGAAAGCGATGTATCAGCAAACGGAGATTCAATTACAACAATTGAAGGACCAGATCGAGCTGCTTCTTAATCAATCTAAAAATATTCATTCGAGGATTCAGGTTTCTGAACAAATTTACCTTGCAGCCATAGGTTTTGATCCTGTGATTAATCATATCTATCATTTATATTCCAGAAAGACAGATAGTGCCTGGGTATTATCAATGGTACACCCTGGTGAATGGGGCAGAAAACAGCCCTTTCATTACCTGGCTACAGTAAGATTATTAGCTGATCATACGTGGGAAATCCTTAAAACAAGGGAGGAATCGATCAATCCCGTCCAGAAATAAAAATAGTTTGCTGAAACGGGATATTATCTTTTAAGTATAGTGAATCAATTGAGTTCAACCGACCACTCTTTGCTTGCCATATCCACTTCGATATTTTCATCCATGGTCGTTGATAAAGTAAGTCCTACATAGTCTGCATTGATTGGATATGATTTATGCATGCGGTCAACCAATACAGCCACCTCTACTTTTTTAGGCAATACCTGTAGGATCGGTTTCATTGCATAAAACAAGGTCCTTCCGGTATTGGCAACATCATCAACTATAATTATTGTTTTTTTATCCAACTGGCTTAACGGTAATTCTATGGTTATTTCCTGGGTGAGTGGAGCTGCAGGATTCAGTTTGATCCTCGTAAGATAAACCGGGATGGAAGAAAAATTACTAAGCTCTTTTTTAATAAATTCGGCAAAAGCGTAACCTTTGTTATTAATACCTCCAAGAGTAAGTTCTTTTGCATCAGAGTTTTTTTCAAGAATCTCGATGGCCAGTCTTTTTATTTTTTGCTTGATTTGACTTTCGTTCAAAATTTTCATCGCGTTAGCTTATTGAAATTGTAATTTTATGCAAGGTAGAATTTTTATAAAGTATGTGGTCCATTTTCATTTTCATCGTCATTACATTTTTTGCGGCCCGGTTGGCGCTTAAGAATTATAAACGAATATTTGATAATATCCGACTCGGCCAATCTGAACCACCACTCAGAAATAAAAGTCAAAGGATCCGGAATGTGGTGTTGATCGCATTGGGACAAAAAAAAATGTTTAAGTTATGGAAACCGGCTTTACTGCATATTTTTATTTACGTTGCTTTTTTATTGACACAGATAGAACTGATAGAAATCGTATTAGACGGAATTTTTCATCAACATAGAATTTTTGCGTATTCTTTAGGTGGTTTTTATACCTTCTTAATTTCATTCATCGAGATGCTTTCTTTTCTTGCTTTAGTAGCGACGATTATATTTTTATGGAGAAGAAATGTTTTAAAATTAAAACGGTTTCAGAATCCTGAAATGAAATCATGGCCGACGCGGGATGCAAATTATATTCTTATCGGTGAACTTGTATTGGTGCTAGCTATTTTTTTGATGAACGGATCAGAACAAGTATTACTTCAAAAAGATATTACTTTTCAATCTCATGCCGGCAAGTTTGCTATTAGTAGTTGGGCCGGGCCATTATTTTTAGATCATTATAGTATCGGCACATTAAAATTCCTGGAACGGGCTGGGTGGTGGATGCATTACCTGGTAGTACTTGGTTTCTTAAATTATTTACCTTATTCAAAACACCTGCATATCCTGTTTGCTTTTCCGAATACTTATTTTGCTAAACTTCAGCCGAGAGGAGAAATGGAAAATATTCCCGTGATCATGAATGAAGTAAAATCTATGTTGGGATTGGATTCCGGACCTTCGAAGGAAGCAACTACTACAGATGTGCCTGAGTTTGGAGCAAAAGATATATTTGATCTGCCAAGACGAACTCTATTAGGTGCCTATAGTTGTACAGAATGTGGTCGTTGTACCGCAGTTTGTCCAGCTAATATTACCGGCAAGAAATTATCGCCCCGAAAAATCATGATGGACATTCGAGATAGGATGGAAGAAGTAGGATTGAATTTATCTACAGGAAAATACAATAAGGATAATTATGATGATGGCAAATCTTTATTCGATTACATTACACCTGAAGAATTGCATTCGTGTACTACTTGTAATGCATGCGTTGAAGCCTGCCCTGTCCTTATAAATCCATTGGAACCTATCCTTGAACTTAGGAGGAATGAAATATTGAGCCAATCGAAAGGTCCGCAAAACTGGTTGTCCATGTTTAATAGTCTTGAAAATAATGGTTGCGTTTGGCCAATGAGTGAAAGCAGAACTAGCTGGACATCCTAAAAAACTACAAAAACAAATGAATAGAATAAAAACTATCGCCGAAGTTCAGTCCTCAGATGAAACTCCTGAAATCTTGTTTTGGGTAGGCTGTGCAGGTACATTTGATCCACGTGCTCAGCGGGTAAGCAAAGCATTTGCCGGGGTAATGCAGGCTGCGGGAATAAAATTTGCAATACTTGGAGAAGAAGAAAAATGTACAGGAGATCCAGCGCGCAGAGCTGGTAATGAATTTTTATTTCAGATGCTCGCTTTGCAAAATATTCAGACTCTAAATCAGTATCAAATAAAGAAGATAGTTACTACATGTCCACATTGTTTTAATACATTGAAGAATGAATACCCGGCCCTGGGAGGAAATTATGAAGTGGTGCATCATACCGTTTTTATTCATGAATTGATTAAAAATGGCAAAATAAAAATATCTGATCATTTATCGGAGGAGGTGACGTACCATGATTCCTGTTACATTGGAAGGATTAATGGTATCTATGAAGTACCCAGGGAAGTACTTAAATCATTAAATATCGCAGTCAAAGAAATGAATCGGGCAAAATCGAATGGGCTTTGCTGTGGAGCTGGAGGTGCACAGATGTTTAAAGAAGATGAACCAGGATTTAAACGTATCAACGAAGAAAGAGTAGAAGAAGCAATCCAAACCGGTGTAAAGAAGATAGTTAGTAATTGTCCATATTGTCTTACGATGCTTACAGATGGAGTAAAAGCAAAAGAAAAACAACATGAAGTGATGGTATACGATCTGGCTGAGCTTATACTGGATCAAAATATCCAGTAAATTTGCAGCCATGTGGATAGAATTTGATCAGCTCCCCGAAGATGCGCGCATTTGGATTTTCAGTATTGACGGAGAAATGCAAGCCGATAAGCATTCAGCCTTGAAAGAAGCTTTAAAGGATTTTATTCTTGACTGGACCAGCCATCAGCAATCTCTCAAAGCCAGTGCTTCCATTATTGATGACAGATTTATTATTATTGGGTTGGATCAATCCCAGTATGGTGCTAGTGGCTGTTCAATCGATAAACTCATGAGACTTATCCAAAATCTGGAATTAAAAACGGGATTGAGCTTATTATTGAAGAATAAGATCGCCATCCAGCATCTTGATAAGGTTCAATGGAAGACCGTTGCAGAAATTAAACAAGCTAAAATGGAGGGTACGTTGGATGAAGAAAGCGTTTATTTTGATACTATGATTGATTCAGTCTTTTTATTTAAAAATCACTGGATCAAACCATTGAATGAAGGTTGGTTGAGTAAGAAATTAATTAAATAATTGGAATGTTCGGGAAAGTAAAATTATTTTTCGGTATTGAAGGTCTCAAGGTTGATCTTGAAATCCAGGAGACCTTCACATTGAATGATAGTTCCATCATCGGTTCAGTCAGGTTGCATTCTAAAACTGCTCAACGTTTAAAAAAACTTCAGATCGTACTTAAAGAAACCTACCAAAGGGGCAGGAGTTCAGAGAAAAGAACCAATGATTATATTCTCGGATCCATTGAATTAAATGAAGATGTATTGATTTCAGCCAATGGCGAAAAAATCATTGATTTTAATCTTCCCTTTAAATTTCAGCATTCTTCGATTGAAAAACTGGGACAAAAATCATCGGTTCATCATCAGATATCGAGGATGGCAAAATGGATAAATAATGCTAAATCAGAATTTGCTGTAGAAGTAGCCACACAGGTAGAAGGAACAGCACTTAATCCTTCCGTAAGAAAAGAAATCAAATTGATGAAATAAACTATTTTTGATTTTGCCTGGTTGTATCCAGCTTCATGGCAGGATCTTTTTCGTTGGGTACGAATTCAGTTTGTTTTTTTCCAAATACAGAAACATTGACATATCGCTTGGGATTCAATCTGAAATCCTGTAAAAGCAGTTCCAGCTGTCTTGATGTATTTATCAGATTTTGATATAACACCGGATCATTAAGGACTTTAGCGACAGTACCCTGGCCACTTTCCGCCTTCTTGATAAGGTTGTTTAAATTGGATATCGTTGATTCCGATTCTTTCAGTGTAGCCTGAAGTCCCTGGATCGCAGATTTACTTTCAATCAATGTTTTATCAAAATTATTTAAAATTTTAGAAGGATCTGCTTCATTCACCTTGGAAGAAATACTACTCAAATTCTTAATCATACTGGCTATTTCAGCATTTGATTTTTGAATATTACCCATTACACTCTCTACATTAGATATGATTTTATCCAGGTTGTTGGAATTTTTTGCGAGCAATTTATTTAAAGTAGCTGTTGATTGAGCAAGGTTGTTTAAGGTTTTTTCAAAATTTTGAACACTGGTTTTAATTTCTTTTTTACCGGTTTCACCAATGATGGTGTCAAAGATTTGATTGGCACTTGTTTTAAGTTTAGTGAGATATCCATCCAGTTCTTCCTGGCCTACAAAATTTTCAACAAAACTTTTTGAAGTTCCTTCGAGGTAAGAACCGCTTTGTGCGCAGTCAGCTCCATTACATACACCATCAAATTTTATTTGGACTACTTTACCTCCTAAAAATCCCTGGCTTGCCAATACTGCTTTTGCATCCTTTGGAATTTTTATATCAGATCTTACTTCTAAGATGACGATCGGCGTAATATTGTCAGCAGGATCCAGGTAAATTTTATTGACGGACCCTACTTCAAATCCATTGATCATGACCGGGTTGGATACCTGGAGTTGATCAATATCTTTATACTTGACGTAAAAATATTGTCTCTTGGACAGAATACTCTTGCCGATAATAAATTTATAACCAACAATAAGTATTGCAAAGGATAAAATGGCTAAGAGGGCGATTTTGCTTTCTTTTGACATATAAAGGCGCAAAGATATTAGATATTATATATTCAATCTGATGAATTTGCCATCTGCACGTATGATCATAAAGCTCTATTTTTGCAACTTTTAACTCCTGCATTAATCTTTGGTTAAGTAAAAGACGAATCAGGAAGTCTGACCGTTTAATCCGTTGTATTGAGATTTTACCGATGCATCATATTTGTACTGATTTTCAATTGCCAGACAACCATATTTAGTCAGGTTGCCAGGCCATTGCCCGCCGCTAAACTTGATGCCGATTCCAGCCATATTTTGAAGGATTCTTTGCTGCTGGATTCTCTTGGCGTCCTTATTTCTCCGGATGGACCTGATGCAGATGTAGTTTACAGCAGTCGGGATAGTTCATACCTCGATGCCAAGGAGAAAATGTTTTATCTATTTGGTGAAGCCAAAGTGACCTACGAAACCTATAAATTATCTGCAGGAAAGATCCGGTTAGATATGGATCATGACATTGCTTATGCTGAAGGTGTGTTGGATACCAATGGAAAATGGAAGGAATTACCTCATTTTTCAGATGGTCAACAGGAATTTGATGCCCATAAAATGAGGTATAATTTCAGAACAAGGAAGGGGATTATCGATCAGGTCGTATCTAAGTATACTGACGTGTATATCAGGGGTACTACTACTAAATTTATCGGCGGTGATCCAAAAGACACTACTCAAAAAGATATCGTATTTAACAGAAATGCAATCCTTACCTCCTGCAATGCCGAACAACCGCATTTTGGAATCCGGAGCACGAAGCAAAAATTCATTAAAGATCGCATGGTGGTCATAGGGCCATCTAATTTGGAGATTATGGGCGTACCTACCCCGATCTGGTTGCCCTTTGGTTTTTTCCCTATTTCAGAAAAAAGAAGTGCTGGGCTCATTATTCCGAGGGATTATGAATATTCACAGGCATTGGGGTTTGGTTTACGGCAGGTGGGATTTTACATGCCGCTAGGCTCACACTTTGACCTCAGCACGCAATTTGATATTTATACCAGGGGCAGTTGGGGAATCCAGATAGGATCCAATTATAATAAACGATATAAGTATACTGGAAACTTCGATCTAGGATATTCCAATAGAAAATATGAAAATGCGAGTGACGGCAAATTGAATCTTGAAAAATCTTATACGGTACGGTGGAGTTACCGGCAGGCATCACAAGCTAATCCCTATCATAACTTTTCTGCGGCAGTAAATATTCAGACGAATGATTATCAAAAACTCAACTACAATGATGCGAGCCAGGTACTCAACAATAGTTTATCTTCTAATGTAAACTGGACACAAAATTTTCCCGGAAAACCAATCTCGCTCTCTTTATCCATGAGTCATTCTCAGAATACCCGGGACAAGTCTGTCATCCTTTCATTGCCTAATCTCAACTTTCAGTTGCAAAGGATTTATCCATTTAAGCGAAAGCTCAAAACAGGAGATGATAAATGGTTTGAACAAATATCCTTTAATTATACAGCGAATGTCCAATCCCTCGTGAGAGGAGGTGATTCCAGTTTTTTCTCCACGAATACTTTAAAAAAACTGGGCGACGCTTTTGGAGTACGGCAAGTGGCATCGACTGATGTAAATTTCAGGGTTCTTAAGTATTTTAACCTTGCCCCGAATGTAAACTTTAAAGAGATATGGAATTTTCAATCCATCAATAGATTAAATATTGGTCGTGTTGGTGATACAATTGTAACGGATACACTCAAAGGATTTAAACAGGCTCACCTGTTTGATGCAGGGATCAGTCTGAATACTGCCATTTACGGGACGTTGAAATTTAAGAAGGGTTTTATAAGAGGTATCCGACATACGATACGTCCATCTGTTTCATTGAATTATACGCCTGCCAATACTCCTTATCTCGGATCTTACAATTCGACCAATGGTACTCAATATTATTCAAGGTTCCAGGGCATGACGTATGATGAAGTCACACCTCAGGGCAAACAGTTCGGTATAGGGTATACTTTAAATAACATTTTTGAAGCCAAGTATCTTAGTAAGAAGGATTCTACAGAGAAAAAACTCAAATTATTTGACAATATTAATATGGGTGGATTTTACAATTTTGCTGCAGATTCCTTTAAATGGTCTCCTATGTCAATGTCGGGTACTACGAGATTGTTTGGGGGTTTAACTAATATCAGCCTTAATCTGTTATTTGATTTTTATGATAAAGATGCTTCCGGGAGAAAAATCAATGCACTATTACTGAAATCGGGTAAGGGATTGGTCCGGTTAGATCAGTATAATGTCAACCTGAGTTCAAATTTTAGTTTTCAGGATATTAAAGATTTAATCAATAAATCAAAAGGAATAAAACCTGAGACTAAGGAAGAGACCACCACGGATGATGCCGGTGCTAAAAAGAAGAAAAAAGAAAATCCAGAGACCTTCTTTGAAATGTTTAAGGGCTTTTATTTCAATCACAATTTTGCATTGGGGACTGTCCGGGCCACTTCAACGGCTAAAGAAAGATTTGGAGTAGTTGCAAATTCAATAAGTACAGCGGGAAATATTCAGCTCACTAAAAACTGGGCCATACGGGTGGGAAACATAGGCTATGATTTTAAAAATATGGGATTGTCTTATCCTGATTTTGGCTTTACAAGAATATTGCATTGCTGGCAGATGTCCTTTAACTATCAACCACAACGTGGTACTTATTCCTTTAATTTATTTGCAAGTCCCGGAACATTCAATTTCCTGAAAATACCATACCACAATAATATTTTTGACCCTCGCAATAATCTCTAGATTCCATCCAATTTATTTATAAGTAATCACAGGCTAACCGAAGTCCGATTAAGGTCAAATGAGGCTCATAATGATGAACTACTTCTTTTAAGGTTGGAATTTTTTGACTTAGCCCACCAGTAGCGATGACGTTCAATGTAAGTCCTAACTCTTTTTCTTGAGCACGTACAATACCACGAACCAGACCATCATAACCGTACATAATTCCTGCCTGGATCGCATGCTCTGTATTCTGCCCCAGTGAAGATGCAGGCATTATTAAAGGAACTTCAAAAAGCTGGGCAGCATTGGAAGTAAGGGATTTAATGGCTGTCTGAAGCCCGGGAGCAATACTCACTCCTAATATTTTACCATTTTTATCAACGGTAGTAAAACTCATGGCAGTTCCAAAATCAACAATGATAGAATCCTTCCGGAAAAAGATATACGATGCCAGGGCATTAGCAACCAGGTCTGTGCCAATTTCATCCGGGCTTAATATTTCCAAAGGCAATCGAAAGAACGTGGTTTTATCCAACCTTTTGATTTCTTGTTTTAAATTGAATTTTACCAATGAGTATACTATTTCAGTGGCAGCAGGAGTAACGCTGCTTAAAATAATGTCTAAGGGTTCGTTTATTTCCCAATCTTGAATACCGGCAGTAAAAGACATACTTGCCTGATCTTTGTGCGTTACAAATCGTTTGGTGCTGATCCTCAATATTTTAGGGACTTCTGCTTTGTCTGTCCAATAACCAAATACTGTATCTGTATTTCCAATATCGATGGTAAGATGATTCATACAAGCAAAATATATAGTCTTATTCAAATTCGGTTAATTTTGCGGGGTAAAACATAATTTAATCGTGGAATTATTCGAACTTCAAATTGAAAGCTTAATTTTTGTATCAGCAGAACCATTAAAACTGGAGGATCTCATCAGCTGCCTTGAATCGTATCATAAAGAAAAAATAGACCGGTCCGTAGTTCTTGAATCACTGGATCAGATTAAAGAAAAATACTCGAGGGAAGACTTTGCATTCGAATTAGTTGAAATAGCTGATGGATATCAATTTATGACGAAGGGCACCTATCATCCTATCGTAAAGACTTTTCTTAATCAAATAAATCAAAAGAGACTAAGCAGGACTGCTCTGGAGACTCTTGCTATTATCGCTTATAAACAACCAGTCTCCAAACCTGACATCGAAAGAATCCGAGGTGTTAATTGTGATCATACCATTCAAAAACTGCTCGAAAAAGAATTGATTTCCATCGAAGGAAGAGGAGAGGGGCCTGGAAAACCTATTCTTTATGTTACAAGTGAAAAATTCATGAACTATTTTGGCTTGAAAAGCATTGAACAATTACCAATGATTAAAGAATTCGATAATGGCTACAATGAGATCGGTGAAGAAATACCTATTGAGCGAATGATCATGGACCTGGAACAAGAAACTCAGACAGAAAAATAATGAATCAAACAGAGCCTACATTAGTTAATAGAGTAGCGGAGAGCGATCTGCAGACTATTGCTTTGGACGAATTGATTGAGACCCAAAATATTGTCAGTTTCGATCTTAAGGATTATTTATTTCAAGGACTTATATTAAGAGAGAAAGACTTCAGAGAAGCATTAAAATCTTATAATTGGTCAGAGCTTAAAGATAAAAGCCTTGCAGTTTATTGCAGTGCAGATGCCATCATCCCTATGTGGGCATATATGTTAGTCTCTGCCTACACTTCCGGATTTACAGACAAAATATATTTTGGTGATGTTCAGCACGTTACTGAAGTATTATTATTGAAAAGCATTGAAGAAAAAGATTGGTCTTATCTGAAAGGTAAACGAGTAGTAGTAAAAGGATGCAGTGACGTGGAGATACCTGCCTCTGCTTACTTATCCATAGCTGGAAAACTACAACCCTTCGTGCAAAGTATGATGTATGGAGAGCCATGCAGTACAGTGCCTATATTTAAAAGACCAAGAATAGTTTAACGTAGACTTTATTAATTCCTGATATTTAATTCCCATCTTTGAAGGATTGAGCCGAGCCCCCGGTATGATTTGTCCTTGACACTTTATTTGTTTTTATTTATTTAATTTCTTAAGATCATGAATACTTGGATGAACAGATTTTCATTTTTTACAGCGGGATTACTGTGTATGTTATTATTTATTTCCTACACGAATACCGGATCCAAAACAGAGGTTAAAGTGTACAATACGCTTCCTCAGAACATCCGTTCAGTACCATTCAGGGAAAAATATAGCTTCGCCAATGAAGTAGTTCCTATTCAAAACTTTGATGTCAGAGAACGGTTAGATCGTGAGTTGCTGGTCAATACATACTGGCATTCCAATACCATACTCTGTATCAAAGCAGCGCAACGATATCTTCCGGTGATTGAAAAAGCATTAAAAGAATATAATATACCTCTTGATTTTAAATATATCCCATTAATAGAGACCTCACTTCGGAACGAGACATCACCGGTAGGAGCAAAAGGAATATGGCAATTCATGAAACCTGTCGCAGACTCTTATCAGCTCGAAGTAAATGATGAAGTGGATGAGCGATATCATTATACCAAAGCCACACAGGCCGCTTGCCGTCATTTACTCAGGTATAAACAGAGGTTCGGTACTTGGACATTGGCCGCTGCAGCCTATAACGCCGGTGAAGGAAATTTGAATAAAGAACTTGAACGACAAGGCGAAAACAACTATTACAATCTCAATATTAATGATGAGTCATCGAGGTATATCTTTAGATTATTAGCGATGAAAGACATCGTAGAGCATCCGGACGATTATGGGTTTTTTATAAACCCTGAGGAAAAATATTCTCCGGTTGAAACTAAATCCATAGAGGTAAAATCAGCTATTCCTGATTTAGGTATCTGGGCACGACAGAAAGGCACTACATACAGAATGCTGAAAGTGCTTAATCCATGGCTCCGCGGTTCAGCTTTGACGAATAAAGCGGGTAAAACCTATTTTATTGACATTCCTAAATAATCATCTTCTCATACTGCAAGAATGAGCCTGCTTTTACTTTGGGCTAAAGTGCGACGGCAAACTTTTACTTAAACAGCAGAGCAGATATTAAATATTGATATCAATCAACCCTGGGTTATCTTTTTTATTGCTTCTAATTACACCTTGGGTTCGCTAATTAATTGTTACCCAGTAACCCTATTCGTTTAGTTTTAAATGCCTGGTGAGCACATTCCAAAAACTGATCGTATTCTTTAATATCACTGTGATATCCTCTGGCGGGAACTAAGATTTGTTGATCGTTGGGATCCACCGGTACATAAAGGGGCTGAGAATTCTGTTGAAAGTTAACTATCTGGAAGTCTTCCCATTTATTACCAATGTTTCTGATCTTTTTATTTCTGGATTTTGAAAAAGTCATTTGAGGTAAAGGGGTTTCATCATCACAATACAATGAAATCAAAACGAAATCTCCGCTCAGTTTACTCCATACTCCATCATCCACCCATATATTTTCTTCTGTCTTTCTGCAGTTCACGCAGCCATATCCGGTAAAATCAAGCAAGATGGGTTTTTGAACTTCTTTTGCGTAAGCTATGCCTTCTTCATAATCTTTAAAACAGTCAAGATTATTAGCACATTTACCGAATGATTTAAATCTTGAGTGTATACTTTGATTCAAACCTTGCTGTGGTTTAAAAAAATTGTAATAAGCAGGAGGAGCCAAACCACTTAATAAAGTCAGAGAATGATATGATTTCGTTTTTTCATTGGTAAAAAAACCGGTACATAAATAAATAGTCCATAAAAATGAAACCACGGTGAATGCCCATCTCAATGCAGTCTTTTTCTTTAAAGGACTATCGTGTGGAAATCTTATCCAACCCATCAGATAGGCGGACATACAAGCAAATAACAAAATCCATAAACCAATAAATAATTCATACCGGAGAAATCCCCAATGGGAAGTCATATCGGAAACTGAAAGGAATTTTAATGCAAGTGCCAACTCTAAGAAACCTAATACTACTTTGACGCTGGTCATCCAACTGCCTGATTTAGGAAGGGATTGAAGCCAGGCTGGAAAAGCTGCAAACAAACCAAAAGGCAGTGCAAGGGCCAGTGAAAAGCCAAACATTACCACTGCAGGTCCTATAGTAGAAGTTGCCGATTGTACTAATGCCGTTCCGATGATAGGTCCTGTACATGAAAAAGAAACTATTGCCAGGGTGAAAGCCATAAAAAATATTCCTATCAAACTACCACTACTGCCCATGGCGTCCGTCTTAGTACTCCAACTGCTGGGTAAGGTGATTTCGTAATAACCAAAAAAGGAGAAAGCAAAAACAACAAATACGATGAAGAATATAAGGTTGGCAATCCAATTGGTTGATAAATCGTTTAATGCGGTGGCTCCGAAGAAAGAAGTGATTAATAATCCGATTGCTACATAAATGCCTATGATAGAAATTCCGTACAGCACTCCATTGCGGATTCCGGTAGCTCTATCCTTGCTGCTCTTCGTAAAATAGCTCACGGTAAGCGGGATTAATGGAAATACACAGGGAGTCAATAATGCAAGTAAACCCCCAAGAAATCCAAATATAAATGTGAGCCACAATGAACTACTGATTTGTTTTTCTTCTGACGTACATGTACTTTTTACTGAAGTATAACTCGATTGTAATGATTCAACAGATTGATCAAGCACCGTTCTGCCTTCCTGATCCAATTTTGCCAAACTATCGTTTTTTGGACTAGAAACTATAGATGATGCGCCCGGGATTTTAAATTCAAATTCCAGGTCATCCATTTTACAACTTTTATCATCACATACCTGGCCAGATTTATATCCTTTAATTGTTTTTGAAATATCAAGTATTTCTATAATCTGGCTAAAAGTGGCGCTGTCTAATATTTTTACCACTTTAGTTTCAAAGACTTTGTCGTAAATACGTTTGATGTGACCCGTCTCTTCCCATTTTTCTGAAAATTTGATATTGGCAGAATCTTCAAAATTGAATTCAATAGGATTAACCGGTGAGTCCGGATTATTTTGATATTGACTATAGGTCCCCCAACCTTTGTCGATCTTTACATCGAATATGATTTTATACTTCTGATCATTTATTTTTTCAATTCGATAAGACCAGTGGGTAGGCTTTTGTTCCCCTGTTCCCAATTGGAAGAAGGTAAATAATAAAATTAAAAAAAAATGCATACTATGAATTAATTGGCTGCCTTAAGATCGATAGTGAAATTAATCTGCCTTGGTGGCAAACACTGTTGTTCATTACAACACATAAATTCTATGTATCCTGAGATGGGTTTTGAAAGGTTGCTTACTTTGATTCGTTGAGTAAAAGTTCCTTTATGTTTGATTTTAATCACTTCCATTCCAAACATCTCATCCATAATTTTTTTGATTTCACCGGTTTCTTCATTTTTACCAATCAGCTCATAACCATCTTTACTGTCATATGTAATCGAGGTTCTTACCGGCCCTTCATCATTTTTTAAATATTGGGAATAAATATTCCAGCCATCCTCAATGTTGGCTGTGAAAACTAAATTATATTCATTGCTATTTATCTTTACAGATTCAGAAGTCCAGGTTACCGGACTTTTACCGTGAAAAAAAGAAAACAATGAAAGTAAAGAGAGTAAGAAATGCATTTTTATAAAAATTGAAACAAAAATACAAGTATCCTTATGGATAAAAAGTTGATTAAGAAATAATTAACTGGTTACTGTCACTTCTTTTAGATAGTGAACCATGGATTGAAACATACTTAGTCCATCTTTATTACCAAGGATATCCTCTGAGGCACGTTCCGGGTGCGGCATCATACCAAATACATTCCTACCGGCATTACAAATACCTGCAATATTCATCAATGAACCGTTGACATTGGCTTCATCATTTATGTTCCCATGAGGATCGCAATATTTAAAAATGATCTGATCCCCTTCAATAAGTTGTTGCAGCGTGGCATCATCTGCATAATATCGACCATCACCATGTGCAATAGGAATTTTGAGAATTGAACCAGGATTCATAGTGTTACTGATTGCAGATTGGTCTGTCATCACCTTTAGAAAAATATTTTCGCAGATATATTTTTGATTCTTGTTGGAAGCTAACGCTCCGGGTAATAAACCTGCTTCACATAAAATCTGGAAACCATTACATATGCCCCATACTAATCCTCCCTGCTCAGCAAAAGACTGAATAGCGGGCATGATATTGGCATATCTTGCAATAGCACCGGACCTCAGATAATCACCGTATGAAAATCCACCGGGAAGAAACACGGCATCCAGGTCTGGTAATTGGTGCTCTTTATGCCATATTTTCTGCACCTGGATTTTACATACTGTTCCCAGTATATGTACTAAATCGTCATCACAATTGGATCCTGGAAATACGACGATACCAACATTAAGTTCTTTCATATTTATGATATAAAATAATAAAATACTTGCAATATCAAAACTCCCATAAACAAAAACAAATGGATCACCTCCGGCACATTGCTATTCTTAAAATGGGAAAATAACAATCCGATGAAAATGCCAATCATCGGAGCAGACATCAGGAGATTTCCAGTACCGGCTGGCTGATGAAACAGGATAGTAATCACAGAAATCACTAATGCAATATACAAGATGTCTATTTTTTTCTGAGCCTGGATGTGTTTCTTTCTCCGGAATTCATTATACAACAAAAAGATTAAGATTATAATCAGGATATAGAGACCATAGCGATACAGGGCACCCTGCATCGTATATGATTGAGAGAAATTAAAACCAATATGGCTTTTTATAGAAGGCCATATGGATGACTCTTCTTTTTTCCAGTACAAATAGGTGGACCATAAAAACCATGGGACTATCCCGCCAATACTTATCTGAAGTGGATGGATAATTTCCAGCTTTTTTAAATTGGAAATACCCAACAATACTAAGAGAAGGTACCAGATCATAGGAGGACAAATAATGGAAGCAATCCCTATCAGAAATGAACAATTAAAAACATGGACTGCAGGGTTATTGGTTTTATAAATCTGGAATAATTCAAACAGACTCCATATAATAAAAAAATTAGCTAAATGAATGTGGCTGGGGCTCCAGAATTCAGGTAACAACGAAGAATAAAGAATAAAAAACACTCCGGGAAAAAGCATAATGTCCCGGTGCAACCTGTTTTCAATGACCAGCCTGTTAATGAATACAGCCTGAATATAAATAATGAAAATGTGGATTAATGCTGATAAAAAAACGGAACCTGTAAAATCACCTAAAAATGCTTTGGATGAACCCATGATCAAAGGGATCATCTGAAGCAAGATGGTGTAGACTAATAAAAGAATACTGTTGAAAAAACTATTTTTCTTAAAAAACGACAGCATGAATGGCTACAAAATTAAAACTTTAGTTCTGGAGTCCTGCATTTCAAAGGATATATAATTAATTTCCATAATACAGCTCTGTTTTGATGATGTCCGGCAGCATATAATCAGCATAAAATGAATGCATTAGATCATAAACTGAATAAAAGGGTGAAGTATTGTATTTCCTCCTGTTTTTGACCTGATTTTGATTTTGCGTAGCATTCACTCTCGAAGTACAATAATGCTATCTTGCGATGCTTTACTGATCATATGAATCTAAAAACCATTCAAGAACCAATCTCCAGAGAACTTGAAGAGTTTGAGAAATATTTTAAAAATGCTTTGCGCAGCCAGGTATCTCTTTTAGATAAGATAACTTATTATATCGTCAAACGGAAAGGCAAACAGGTGCGTCCCATGTTTGTTTTTTTCTCAGCCCAGCTAGCGCATAAAATCCTTCCATCTACCTATACTGCAGCTGCCCTGGTGGAAATCATACATACAGCAACCCTGGTGCATGATGATGTCGTAGATGACTCTATGCAGCGAAGAGGATTTTTTTCGATTAATGCATTATGGAAAAATAAAATAGCTGTTCTGGTTGGAGATTATTTATTTTCTACAGGCCTCGATATTGCCTTAAAAGAAAAACAATTCGTCGTACTTCAGATTTTAAATCAAGCGATCAAAGAACTTAGTGAAGGGGAATTGTTACAAATAGAAAAAGCAAGAAAACTGGATATTGATGAAGCAGTATACTATGAAATCATCCGTCAAAAAACAGCATCCCTGATCGCTGCTTCCTGTGCAGCCGGAGCTGCTTCCGTATCCGATGATGCGGCACTCATTGCTAAAATCAAACAGATAGGAGAATGGATAGGAATGGCATTCCAGATCAAGGATGATTTATTTGATTTTGGTGATGATAATATAGGCAAGCCTATTGGTATAGATATAAAAGAAAAAAAAATGACCCTACCACTTATCTATACTTTAAACCATGTGGACCGGACTCAAAAGAAAGAAATCACGGATACCATTCGCAATCACAGCGATGATAAAAAGAAAGTAAAACGCATCATCGAAATCGTCCGCCAATCCGGAGGCTTAGAATACAGTGATACGGTAATGAACAAATATGCTGATATGGCTAAAACAGAATTGCTTACATTCCCTCCTTCTGATGCAAGGTCAGGCCTTCAGGCATTAATCGATTTTACTATTTCCAGAAAATCATAATCTTTTAATATCTGCTCCGAGCGCATTCAGACGGGTATCAATGTTTTGATAGCCCCGGTCAATCTGATGGACATTATGAATCAGGCTGGTTCCCTTAGCGCTTAATGCTGTTAATAACAAAGCTACACCTGCCCGAATATCGGGAGAACTCATTTCAATACCTCTCAGGGTATATCGACGGTTTAGCCCTATTACAGTAGCCCGGTGCGGATCACATAAAATGATCTGGGCGCCCATATCGATCAATTTATCAACAAAAAATAAACGGCTCTCAAACATCTTTTGATGTATCAATACACTCCCTTTTGCCTGGATAGCCAATACGAGAATGATACTCATCAGGTCAGGAGTAAATCCGGGCCACGGTGAGTCGTATACGGACAATATGGAACCATCCATGAACGTGGAGATTTCATATTCTTCCTGAGCCGGAATATATAAATCATCACCTTGTTCGATGACTTGTACCCCCATTTTTCTGAACACTTCCGGGATGATACCCAGGTCTTTAATCCCTGCGTTTTTAATGGTGATTTCCGATTGCGTCATAGCTGCTAATCCGATAAAACTTCCTACTTCTATCATATCCGGCAACATACTATGTGTAGTGCCATGAAGCTGATCGACACCATCGATGGTTAATAGGTTAGAGCCTATACCATTAATCTTAGCACCCATTCTTACCAGCATTTTGCATAGTTGCTGGATATATGGCTCACAGGCAGCATTATAAATACTGGTGACTCCTTCCGCAAAGACAGCGGCCATGACTACATTGGCAGTGCCAGTCACGGATATCTCATCCATTAAGATATAGGTGCCCTTTAGCTTTTTGGATTCGATGAAGTATTGAGCTTTCATCGAATCATACTCTACCGTAGCTCCAAGGTATTGCAGTCCTATAAAATGAGTGTCCAATCTGCGCCTGCCTATTTTATCTCCTCCGGGCTTGGGAAGATACATTTTGCCTAACCTGGCTAATAGCGGACCAATGAGCATAACCGACCCCCGGATAGCTTTTGCTTTTTTATCAAACTCATCACTGCTTAAATATGCTTTATCAATATTGGCTGCCGTAAAGGAATAAGTATCTTCTGAAATTTTCTCAACCAATACACCAAGTCCCCGTAATAATTCTATCAGTTTATGGACATCCAGAATGCCTGGTATGTTGGAAATAGTTACTTTTTCCCGTGTAAGTAAGACGGCACATAAAATTTGTAAAGCTTCATTTTTAGCTCCCTGTGGTTGTATGCTACCTTTTAGTTTGTTACCACCTTGTACCTGAAAAGAATCTGTAACCATAGGGCTCAAATATATTAAATTATTCTTTAATATGAAAATTGCCGGGATTAACAGAATCCGACTTGAATTTCATTTATTCAAAAATGAAACATTTGGTTTAGAAGCATATTTTCCGTGATCAGAATTTACACGGAAATGAAGGTTCCAGATTAAAACTTACCTTCTGCGGTTATTGCGATTTCTATCGTTAAATCGTCTGTTATTGTTGTTGTTATTATTATTTCTACCTCTGAATTTATTGTGTTTTACAGGTCTTGATTCAGAGCTGCTGGGCTGCAGATTTCCACCTTTACCTCTTCTTGCAAGTACATCGAGAGACGTCTCATCTTCTATTACCAATTTTCCTTTTGATAGTATTTTAAGGTCTTTGATGATACCTTCATCACTGACATAATGATCTTTATTCCATGTTTTATAGGCCATTTTCATATACGATCCGATTAACGAGACCATATAAGATTTTTTAGGACCATCTTCCATTTGAATGGCCTTCTCGATCAATTTACGAATATGGTTACCGTAATGTCGAAATGACTCATTATTTGGAGGATAATCTATGACGGTAGGTTTTATCCTTTTTTCTTCTGCTTCATACTTGATGCCTTCATTGGATAGCACATCGATTTTATATTCGGCAATAGCAAAAAAGTGTTTCCAGATTCTTGGCCTGATATCTACACCACCATTTTTTTGTCCAGGCGACAGATGAGCCATAAGGTTAACAATGGCATTGGACATCGCCTGACGTTTTTTAACATCGGCTTCATTACGCACTACGCGTATCATGGATTGGACATTGCGTCCATATTCCGGAAATATCAGTTTTTCCTGATTTGAATTGTATTGCATTTGTCGCAAAGAATTAGAATGTAGTAAAACTAATTTTTAATTTCATAGGGTAGAGTGGGTGATTAGGTCCGCCCAAAACTACCCGACTTAAATTTTTGTTGACAGGAATAATATCGGTGATATCATCAGGTACTATTGCCAGATATACCTCCGGTTTTTCCTTGCCGGAAACTATTTTTTGAATATGGTTAGAAATATTGAGCGTATAGACATGTACCATTACTCCATTTACTTGTTTATCAGCCGGTCGTCCTCCGATCAAAGAAAAATCCTCTAAACCTCCCTGGTCAGCCGTAAGTATAAATTCTCCTGAAGTATCTTTTTTGAATAAAGCGAGCTGTGATGCCGGACTATAAGTAGATGGAACGTCCTGAGGTAAAATGATTTCCGTCACTTGTAATTCTGCTTTATTGATAATGGCATTCGACGGCAAATTTAAATTTGTAAACCTGACTTTAGCCCGGAGGCCGGCGAGAGATTGCAGATAAATCAATTGTTTGCCTTTTTCTTCTGAGTCGATAGATTGTTTGATTTCTAATGGATATTCATGTGTCCAGAATGGCAACCTGGGTCCAATGCGTAAAGGAAATCCATAGACAGACTTAGTATCGTTTTTGGTATAATAGATCTGAAGCTTTGAATAATCACTGCTTATATTGAAAGAATAAGATAAAGCATTTTGATTGGCCTGTTTAAACATGAATCCCAGCACCTTGGATCTGAAGATTGAATCAGAGAGATAATTCGTGCTGTCCAAACCAAGAATATAATTGCCAAATTCGTTGTTAAGTCTAAAAGCGATATTCGGATCATAGCTCACCGTATCGGGTCCCTCGACTATCCTGGGTCTGTCGATCCTGTTTATTATAGTTCCATTAAGTTGAGCCAGCGGGCTAGGTGAATTTTCGAAAAAATAATGCCCCGTTCGATACGTATTCAGGTCCTTAATTGGTTCAGTCATTCGATAGACTTCCAGATCACTTCGTTCTGTAGTTAAACCATATGGAACGATGATCGTATCTACCGCTAGATATAACATGGCTGAGTCCAACACCGCATCTTTAAAATCCGGTGGACCGATTAAACTGGAATAAGTGAATTGCGAATAGATGCGGGCATCCGTAACCCCGAAAACAGGATCATAGAAGTTGGTAATAGGCATCTTGTTGGGAATAATTGGCAAATAAGGATCATAGGTAATAACTCCGGTATCCAGTAACGTCATAGCCTCCATCTTAAAGGTGTCGACGAAGTTCAGATCAATTTCATCATCTTTCAAAAGATCGCCTCCTAACAAAGCCGGATCATTACAATTTTGAAAAATTAATCCAACGCAAAAAATGCAGAGTATATTAATAATATTAAATCTCATGATAGAGAAAGAGGTCGCTTTTAATTTATTTAAGCAGGTCCTGATAAAATTTGAGATAGGTTTTATTTCTATCTGGTTCTGGCAAATATTCCAGTTGCGGTTTTTTTCCAAGAGCTTTTTTAGCAACTAAAACATCTTTATCGAGCTTTTCGCTGCCCACGATGAGAGCATCTGTGTATTTCATTGCACCCTGATGCAATTTGTAACTTTTTCCAGAGTAAAAGTCCTCCAGTTTCTTAGGATCTAGATTATTAATGGACGCTTTAGTTAAAAATTTCTTATCAAAAGGCATGTCCAATTCATCGTCATATACGGAGTAAACAATTTTTGCATTTCTGAATATGGGTTCATCTTTATAGGTAGTTCGCAAATACAATGGAATGAGCGATGTCATCCAACCGTGACAGTGAATTACATCAGGAACCCATCCGAATTTTTTTACAGTTTCAATTGATCCTTTGCAATAAAAAACCATCCTGTCCAGATTGTCATCATATTGGTTACCGGCGGCATCACTAAAAATAAATTTCCGTTTAAAGAACTCTTCATTATCCAGAAAATAAACCTGCATTCTTGAACCCGGTAATGACGCAACTTTGATAATTAATGGATAATCATCATCGTCAACTATAATATTCATGCCGGAAAGTCTGACTACTTCATGTAAGCGATGTCTCCTTTCATTGATAGTACCAAACCGGGGCATCAATACTCTTATTTCGTATCCATTAGAAGAAACGTATTGTGTGATCTGATTGACGATATCTGACATTACACCGGTCTCGGTATAAGGTTTCATTTCCTGAGTTATAAAGAGTATTCTTTTTTTCTCCATGATTTTAAATGGTCAAATTGCCCGGAAGTTGGGCTTATAAAGTCTGCAAAGGTACAAAAAATATTCCATTTGGGGAGGGTAACCCTATCTATCCCTGTTTTAGGTAGTGACCGGTTTGCGATTCCTTACTATATAATTACAGTCCAGTCTAAAGGGATATATCAGGAGATTCTTTAAATACGTCTGGTCCTAAAAATCAAATTATTACGGTTTGCTGGTTTTATCCTCCTGCCACCATCTGCATCAGGTAAGCACAAATCAAACCTCCATAAGTTCCGATGGCATATCCAAGCACAGCTAGTAATACACCTACGGGTGCCAAACCAGGAGCAAAGGCTGAAGCCATCACCGGAGCCGAAGCAGCTCCTCCGATATTAGCCATGCTACCAACTGCTACATAAAAAAATGGAGCCTTGATAAGCCGCGCTACTAATAAGGATATAGAGGCATGAATAAACATCCAGATAATGCCGATCGTAATTAACCCCAGATTTTGAGCAACCTGACCGAGATCCATTTGCATACCAATGGTGGCTACTAATAGATAAAGGAAAACCGTTGCCCATTTTGAAGCACCTATTCCTTCCAGATTTCGCGCTTTAGTGAATGACAATAAAATGCCAACCGTGGTGGATAAGACTACTATCCAGAAAAAAGAAGAGTTTATCGCCGTGAGTTTATACCGGTCTAACCATTCCTGATGCGCCGAGATATACGGCAATATTCCATCAGTAATAAAATGAGAAAGTCCGACCCCGCCAAAAGTCAAACCGAAAAGAATCATCATCTTAGGCAACGTTGGCTGAGTCTGCACGCTGGATGTGAATTTGTCCATCTTTCCTTTCAGTTCTTCGATGGCACTGTAATCACCTTTTAACCATTTATCAATCCGATGATGGATGCCTGCTCCATATAATAATAAAGCCATCCAGACATTTGCAATTGCAACATCTACTACGACTACACTACCAAACAAAGTATCCGGCACTTTAAATATTTCTTTGATGGCTGTTTGGTTAGCACCACCTCCAATCCAGCTTCCGCCAATAGTGGACAAGCCTTGCCAAAATTCTGAAGCTGGTCCAGGCAAAGTGTCCGGAAAAAAACGTGCCACTAGCCACAATGCAATCGGTCCTCCGATAATTACTCCAAAGGAGCCCGCAAGAAAAACAATCAATGCTTTTGGGCCTAGTTTCACAATGGCTTTGAGGTCAAGACTGATGCAAAACAGCAATAAACTTGCCGGCAATAAAAAGCGGGTAACAAATGGATATAGTTTTGAATTTTCGTTTGAAATCACACCTAAAGGCCAATGCAATAGTGCAGGGATGAAATAACAAAGCAATAGAGCCGGCACATATTTATAAAATGTAATCCAGAATTTACGTTGAATTGTAGTAGTATAAAAAACTCCTGCTAATACCAGGATCAATATTCCAAATGTGACGGCATCATTTTGGATAGGTAAGGACATGATGTACATCAGGTAAAGGTAATACGGCAATGCCTTCGAAAGAAATTACCTGGAAATAACCGGTTTATTTAATGAACCAATAAAAGTTTTTATGATTGAATCAAATGCTGCAGGTTGTTCGATGAATGTAAAATGACCGGCATCTTTTATTATTTTATAGGTAGACATAGAAATCTCAGTCCTGATTTTTTCCGATGCACCCAGTCCTACATCCTGATCCCCTTCTATAATGAGGGTAGGAGTCGTTATGTTTTTTAAAGAAGGGTATAGGTCATAGTCGGCCAGGTCCCTGAATAGATATTTCAATGCTCCGTTACGTTTAGCAAAATCTTCTGGAATATTTAATTGTATACTATCAGCGAGATTTTTTTGCGCCATGTTTTGCCTGAATCCAAGTCTGAAGAGTTTTTCCATAGCCTTTGGGCTTCCGCTTTTAAATTCAGTACTTTCAATAATCATGGTACGGTTCATTTGATCTGTATTATCAAATTGGCGATTGATTATTTTACTTGCTTCCCTGACATCCTGCGATGAAGTAGCTGCAGGATTAATCAGAATGAGTGAAGAGAGATTTTGTGGATATTTTAAAGCATATTTAATAGCCAACATGCTTCCCCAGGAATGGCCGAGCAGGTGAATTTTTTTCAAACCAAACTTCTGACGTATAGTTTCAATATCATTGACAAATGCATCTAACCTCATCGCATTGGTATCTGATGGGATCTCTGACTGTCCACAGGACTTCTGATCATAATAAATTAAATGATATGAGCTTGCCAACCGGTTTGTATAAGGAAGGAAATAAGAATGATTCAATCCCGGACCTCCGTGAATAAAAACGACGGGCTCACCCGTGCCGGTATGATAATAAAATAAGGATTTATCTTTTCCTATCATTCCATAGGTTGTGAGATGACTTGAAGAACTGCATCCAAAAAATACAACCGAACTTATAAAGAATAAGAAAATATATTTCATAATTTATTAAGATAAGACATCTGAACACGTTTCAAAGTCATATCAATAGATTCTACTTTAATCCTGATCCTCTCTCCCATACCTAATACCAATCCCGTTGATCTACCGAGGGCTTTGAGCCTGTTGTCCGATAAAATAAATGGTTCACTCATTTCTGAAAACGGAATGAATCCCTCCACATGATTATCTTCCAATTCAATGAATAGACCTTTTTCAATCATGCCTGAAATAAAACCATCAAACTCGCTTCCGATATGATCAGCGATATACAGCAATTGAAAAAATTTGACGGATTCCCGTTCAGATTCCATCGCTTTACGTTCCTGGTTGGAGATATGTTTACATTGATCTTCCAGTTTTTTCTTATCTGCTCTGAATATATTATGTAGGTTTTTAAATAAAATGCGATGGGCAAGGATATCGCTATATCTTCTTATCGGTGAAGTAAAATGAGAATACAACTCAAATGCTAAGCCATAATGCCCGATATTATTCGTCGTATATTCTGCTTTTGCCATCGTGCGGATAGCAAGAGGTTGAAGCACTTTAAGGCTGTCATTTTTGAATGTTTCCTCGTACAACGCATTTAGTGATTTGGATACTTCTTTAGGAGTAGAGAGTTTTAATGGAAATCCCAGTTCTTTAGAATAAGCCGCCAGGTCAGCGAGCTTGTCCATATCCGGTAAGTCATGTACACGATAGATGAAAGGAATGATGTCTTCATTTTTTTCTTTGCGATGAATGAATTCAGCCACGGCTTTATTAGCAAGAAGCATAAATTCTTCAATCAACATATGTGTATCGATCCTGATTTTTTCATGTAAGGATATTGGTTTACCTGTGACAGGATCTAAAGCAAACTTATATTCAGGAGATTCAAAACCTATTGAGCCATGGTCGAACCGTCGTTTCCTGAGCTCTTTTGAAATGACATTCAATTGATTCAATTCTGTGTAATAAGCTCCACTTCCCTCGTCCAGGGTCGCCTGGGCTTTTTCGTAAGTAAACCGATAATCAGAGTGTATCACAGACTTCCCGATCCAGGTCTTTTGTACATGAAATTTTTGATCAAATTCAAATAAAACGGAAAAGGTGAGTCTGTCACAATTGGGTTTTAAGGAACAAACATCTCCAGACAATACTTCCGGCAACATTGGAGATGCCCGATCTACTAAATATACAGAGGTGGCTCTGGCGTATGCTTCCTGATCAAGGATAGTCCCTTCATGAAGATAATGGGCTGCGTCGGCTATATGAACGCCTATTTCAATATTTCCATCCGGCAAGGTTGTATATGAAAGAGCATCATCAAAATCTCTTGCAGTCTCAGGATCTATAGTAAATGTGGTAGTATCTCTGAAATCTTTACGATCCGGCCAGGAAAGACCATCTTTCATATCTCCGGCTACCTGCTGAGCAATGTTTTTGGCTTCTTCACTAAAATCAATAGGGAATCCGTGATTAACCAGGATGGCCATCATCTCATTATCGATGAGCGATGTTTTATCCATGATCTGTGTCACCTTTCCTTTGGGATATTTATGGGTGCCATCTCTCCACGACAGAATGTGTACGATTACTTTATCACCATCTTTTGCTTCCAGGCTATCGGATGCACTGATATGAATTTCAAATTTGTGATTTGCACTGTCCGGGTAAACTACGGCAATCGTTTTTCGTTTATAAAATGTTCCAACAAAAAAATTGGTTTCGCGTCGGACGATCTCGACTACTTTGCCTTCTGGTTTTCTTTTTGTAGATGGATTGATCGTGATTTTTACTATATCACCGTGGATAGCCCCGTTAAGAAATTTTTCCGGAATATATACATCGATAGCACTTTGATCTGAGATAAGATAGGCTGCGCCACTGCGAATAATTTCAAGTCGGCCTTCAACCCCGGCTCGGGGAGTATCGGCCGATTCAATTCTGGCGACACTATTTTTTCCATATTGGAATTGACCGTTTTTTTCAAAGACCCGTTGGGTTTGAATAAGTCTGCGCAAGGCTGATTCCATTTCATCGAGATCATTATTGGCATGAACAGCTTTAAGCAGTTGCCTCCCGGTGTATGATTTAGTAGAATTTCGTTTCAGATAATCCGCGACAAGAGATTTGAGTGCGTCAAAATGAAATTTTTGGTTTGCGTTTTTTTTAATTTTCGTTTTCATTTAATTGAGAAATAAACCCATTAGGCATTAATTCATAGTAAAGTTCTTTAGTCCCGGCAGGATCAAAATTTTTAACATCCACGTCCTGAACTGAGGCAATGACATCAATGGAATAATCGGGTTGAATGGTAGCGACTTTTTGTGAAACTGTTTTGCCATCACTGGCAGTGCCTGCAATCACTTGACGTGAAATCGGAATGCCGGTTTTGGTATAGGTTGCTAAAATAAAATCATATCTCATCAGTGCTGCCTTCCAATAGACGAGACTGAAATATTCCTTTTTATCTTCCGGAAGTTTGAAGCAGGGCAAATACTCTGTAAATTCTTCTTCTGGTAATTCGTCCTCCTGCAGAATAAATTGATTGGCCAGGTCAAAGGGAACCAGGTCATTGACCTGCTCAAAAGTGCGGTGTGAGTCTAGAGTGAGAGAAACAGGGAGTTCGACAGGAGGGAATAAGGCAAGGAATTGCTGAAATAAATTATTACTCATGCAGTAACAAAGATAACAAAATAGGAGATAGCACCGGTTTGACATGCTGTTTGGCCCAATCTCATTTGAACTTATTTAGATATTTTCTAAATAGAAATCTTAATCCAAAGTGTTAAACTGGCAATCGATGCTTTAGTAATTTTGGAACATAATTATATGCATATTGATCGGTTATGAACTGGATTCTAAATTTTTTAAAATCATCCCTGGGCAAAAAGATAATCATGAGCCTTACAGGTTTGTTTCTTTGCCTATTCCTGGTAATTCACCTTTTAGGTAATCTACAGTTATTAAAACAGGACGGTGGTAAGGCATTTAATATTTATGCTTATGTGATGACGCATAATCCCATCATAAAAATTATCAGTTGGATCAATTACTTTTTTATTCTATTTCATGCAATCCAAGGATTGGTTTTGTATTTTCAGAATAAAAGTGCCAGAAAATTTGATTATGATAAAAAACATAATTCAAAAACAAGTTTTGGAGCGCGTAACATGGCGATTTTGGGCACACTCATTCTTGCTTTTATTCTCATTCATATGGGAGATTTTTGGTTAAAGATGAAGCGTGAGGTGTTGGTCTGGGTTAATTATGAAGGGTATGATCATGTGCAGGATCTATATAGTAGAGTATCGATAGCCTATGATCAATGGTGGATCGTTTTGTTTTATGTGTTCAGTATAGGCGTCCTGTATTATCATTTATCTCATGGTTTTCAAAGTGCTTTCCAGACCTTAGGTATCAACCATCCAAGGTATACACCGATCATTAAAGGTTTTGGCAAATGGTACAGTATATTGATATGTTTAGGATTTGCTATTATTCCAATCATTCATTTTTTTTTCTATAAATAATTAATTAAACAATGGAATTGAATTCCAAAGTGCCACCCGGCCCATTGGCTGAAAAATGGACCAAATATCAATCCACGATCCCGCTCGTGGCTCCGCAGAATAAACGCAGACTTGATGTCATCGTTGTGGGCACTGGTCTCGCTGGAGCATCAGCTGCTGCAAGTCTTGGTGAATTGGGGTATAATGTAAAGTGTTTTACTTTTCATGATAGTCCCCGGAGAGCACATAGTATTGCAGCACAAGGCGGTATCAATGCTGCCAAGAACTATGCTAATGATGGTGATAGTATATTTCGTTTATTTTATGATACGATCAAAGGCGGTGATTACCGGGCCAGAGAAGGTAATGTATATCGAATGGCCGAAGTCAGTGTCAAAATTATAGATCAATGTGTAGCTCAGGGTGTACCTTTTGCCAGGGAATATGGTGGGTTATTAGAAAATAGATCTTTTGGAGGAGTACAAGTTTCAAGAACATTTTATGCCCGGGGACAAACCGGACAACAGTTATTGATCGGAGCTTATCAGGCGCTGGAAAGACAAATATCTCTAGGTAATGTACAAATGTACAACAGGCATGAGATGATGGATATCGTTACGATTGAAGGGAAAGCCAGAGGAATCATTACGAGAAATTTGGTTACTGGTGAATTAGAAAGATTTGGAGCGCATTGTGTAGTACTTGCTACCGGTGGATACGGAAACGTTTATTATTTATCCACCAATGCCATGGGATGCAATGTAAGTGCTGCATGGAAAGCGGTCAAAAGAGGTGCCTTAATGGCTAATCCGTGTTATACCCAGATCCATCCTACTTGTATACCAGTGAGTGGTGACTATCAGTCTAAACTTACATTGATGTCTGAGTCTCTCAGAAATGATGGTAGAGTATGGGTACCTAAAAATATTGACGATGTAAAGGCTATCCGAAACAAAACAAAGAAAGGTGTAAATATACCTGAGGCTGACAGAGATTATTACCTGGAGAGGATGTACCCTGCTTTCGGTAATCTGGTACCTCGTGATGTAGCTTCAAGGGCCGCCAAAAAAGTATGTGACGAAGGCAGGGGTGTCAATGCCACAGGCCTTGCAGTATATCTTGATTTTACAGCCGCTATTGAGCGCTTTGGTAAATCTCAAGCCAACACCAAAGGCATTCATAGTCCGGATGCGACGACTATTAAATCACTTGGACAAGCAGTGGTGAGTGAAAAATATGGAAATCTCTTTGAGATGTATGAAAAGATTATTGGTGAAGATCCATACAACAATCCTATGATGATCTATCCTGCTATCCATTATACGATGGGTGGTCTTTGGGTAGACTATAATCTTGAAACGAATGTGCAGGGTTTATTTGCCATGGGTGAGTGTAATTTTAGTGACCATGGTGCCAACAGGTTAGGTGCTTCGGCATTGATGCAAGGGTTGGCGGATGGATATTTTATTATTCCATATACGATCGGCACATTTTTATCGAAAGAAATCCGGACTCCAAATGTCAAAACAGATACTCCTGAATTTGAACAAGCTGAAAAAGATGTAAGAGAAAGAATCAATCATTTGCTAAATATTAAAGGCAATCAAAGTGTAGAAAGCCTGCATCGTCAGCTTGGAAAGATCATGTGGGATAATTGTGGAATGGCGAGATCCAAAGAGGGACTTGAAAATGCAAGACAGGAAATCCGAGCGTTAAGAGATACTTTTTGGAAAGAAGTTTATGTACCGGGTACAGCCAATGAATTCAATCCAGAACTTGATAAAGCTAACCGGGTAGCTGATTTTATGGAATTAGGTGAAATGATGATTGTTGATGCATTGAATAGAAATGAAAGTTGTGGTGGCCATTTCAGAGAAGAATATCAGGATGCAGAAGGTGAGGCGCAGAGAAATGATGATGAGTTTGCTTACGTAGCTGCCTGGGCCTGGAATGATAGCGATATGAAATTAACGAAGGAACCACTGAAATTTGAAAACGTAGAATTGAAATCAAGAAGCTATAAATAATGACAAATTGCGAATGACGAATGACGAGTGACGAATTGATTATTTCGAAATCAGAAATCCGAATTCCGAAATCAACAAATGAAGTATAGATTTTTAAATCCATCAAATTAACGAGCGATGAAGTTAACGCTGAAAGTCTGGAGACAAACTAATAATAAAGATCAGGGTAGATTTGAAACCTATGGAGTGAATGCCAATGAGCATATGTCTTTCCTTGAGATGCTGGATGTGCTCAATGAGGAGCTTCTGGAAAACAAAAAAGAACCCATTGCTTTTGATCATGATTGCCGCGAAGGTATTTGTGGAGCCTGCAGCATGGTGATTAATGGACAAGCTCATGGACCTTTAAAGGGAACTACGACCTGTCAACTCCACATGCGACATTTTAAGGAAGGAGATCACATCACGGTTGAACCATTCAAAGCGAATGCTTTCCCTGTGGTAAAAGATCTGGTAGTGGACAGATCCTCATTTGACAGAATTATCCAGGCAGGAGGATATATTTCAGTGAATACCGGACAAGCTCCGGATGGTAATGCTATCCCCGTCAACAGAGATGATGCCAGTGCAGCTTTTGATGCTGCGGCTTGTATAGGATGTGGTGCTTGTGTTGCTGCTTGTCCCAATACCTCAGCGATGTTATTTACTTCAGCTAAAGTTTCCCATTTAGGATTATTACCCCAGGGCCAGATTGAAAGAAAGACCCGGGTAAAAAATATGGTCAATCAAATGGATATTGAAGGCTTTGGTAACTGTTCAAATACGTATGCCTGCGAAGCTGAATGTCCGAAAGAGATTTCAGTTAGTAATATTGCAAGGATGAACAGGGAATATTACGCAGCAGTATTTGCCGGAGAATAAAAAATTATTATAACTCCTGTATAGAGGATATAGTTTATTTAAGAGTCATAAGCTTGACAGAATCACCCAAAAGTTGTGATAATTATTTTTTCGCAGAAGTAGTCCCCCTCCGCTTGAAGTATTCAATTTCACGCTCATGGTTTTTTGCCGCGGATAGCGTTGTAAAGGTGCCAAGATTTCTTCGCTTTTTTGTTTTCGGATCTACTTTAAGAGAATAAATCCGGTATTCACCTGATTTTAGTTTCCTGATCATATTTAATTATTTACTTTAAAGTATGATGAATCTTAATGTCCAGTAAATTTATCTGACAGTCTATGCGTAATAAAAAACAAACATTGAATTGTTTTTTATTACGCATAAAGGATTTAATCTATAATACTACATTTTTTCAGCTTCCTTCTGGCAAGACAAGGATTGATCCAGATGAAGTTGCAAAGACGAAAGTACGTCCATTGCCCACTTCTTGATATGTGGGTCAGCACAATCAGTAGAGGCAGATTCAAACAGGTTAATGGCGTTTTTATGCATCACAACCATCATGTTGGAATAAGCCTTATCAAAATCCTTTCCGGAGTTCTTGTTTAGATTTTTATAATCTTCGTTTCCTTTATCCGTCGCAGCAGCTGGTATTGTAACTGTTTTGGTTTTTGCCAATTCAATTAAATCATTTAATTTCTTTTGATGGTCTTCTTTAATCGTTTTTCCCAAATCTTTTACCAGGGTGAGGGTTCCTTTTTCCTGGGCTAGAGTGCCTAACATGATTTCTTCTAAATTCATTTCAGCTGCCGTGACAAGGAACTGGGCATCATAATCTGTTGGATTATTAATGAATTTTACATTATTATTATCAATAACGACTTCATTTTTATTTGGAACCTTATTCTTACAAGATATTGTGATCAGGGAGGTTCCAATAAAAATAATTGTTACCCATGTGTTTATTCTACTATTTAAGTTCGTTTTCATTTTTGAGTGCTTTATTTAGAAATAATTTTAAAACAAGTCACATTGCTGTTGACAAGTAAAGTCTATCGATTATTTGGATTTAAATGAATCTGATTAAGATTCTTCCAAGGGTATAGGTTGATGGGTTTCACTATATTCACTCACCATGGTCATTAGTGAATGGTAATAGTTTTCAAGCTGAATAATATTTATTTCAGGTGTTTTGCTATTTGGAATGGTAACGGGCATCTCTTCGATGAATTTGGTTAACTCAGGAAATTTTTCATTAATCACCAAAGTTATTTTGAGAATATCATCATTCAGTTCTTGTTCCGTTTTCATTTTGCTCTATTTTAAATTTAAAAATTTGACGATACAATATTTCTCGTCACCCTCCACAGAGGTTTGAAGATGCTAAGTTGAATGTTTATATAGATGCATACATTACAGTTTTCCGTTAAATCATTACATGATTTACAGTTCAATCATTAATAATCAATGTATTTACAATTTATTATGATATTGTTCATAGGATAATTACTCATTATTTACAAGATGAGTGTGGATTTAGTAATGATTTGAAAGAGAGGCGTCTTGTTATTTGATTCAATTAACAAAATAAATGAGAAGCGAAAAAAATACGTACTTAATTAAAGGAAAATGTTCTCAACATAATAACGGAAATAATTGCTCTTCCATTCGATGTTATTTCGAACTATCGTCCGGAACAAAATCTAAGACAATGGAATTCATACAATACCTTTTTTCCGTTGGTGGAGGTCCATCATCAAATAGATGTCCAAGATGGGACTGGCATCTTCCACATAATACTTCTGTTCGATCCATTCCAAATGAAAGATCTGCTTTATAGATTACAGCATTCTTTCGCATCGTTTCAAAAAAACTTGGCCAGCCGCAAGTGCTTGCGAACTTTTCATCAGATCGGAATAATGCATTTCCGCATACCACACAATAATATGTCCCAAGACCTGTATGATTCCAATACTTTCCTGTAAACGCCAGTTCAGTTTCTTTATTTCTGGCGACCCGGTAAATGCTATCCGGTAGAATCGTTTTCCATACGGCATTAGTCACATTAAGAATGGTGGTGTCAGTCCGGGAGTAATAAGGATTACCTGGTTGCTCAGTGTTTGATTCTGCCTGATCCGTTTTTATTCCGGTTGATGTTCGAGGTTGACAAGCTGAAAAAATTACTATGGAAAGTATGGAAATTATTATTTGATAGTGCATAGAAGTAAAGTTAACGGGAATTCAGTAGGGTGATTACAGTCTGCTTTACAACCCAAATTAAGCAAGAGGACTTAGTTCATACGTAAAATCATTAAATGTTTCTCCGGATTTGATTCCACCCGTTGAGCCAAACAAGGCTTGTCCTGCAATATTATCCGTAGCTGTACCGAGCCACAATTCTATTATTCCAATAGTTTTTAAGTGAGCAAGAAGTACATCCATTAATTGCCGTCCTATACCTTGTCTCCGTTGACTTTTCATTACCTCAATATCATACAAATAAGCTAAATCTCCGGAGTCATGCATAGAAGGGAACTGGTAGACGATTGCATACCCAACCACCAAATCATTTTGTATAGCTGAAAAAAGATGCGTACGGTCATCGGTCAGAAACTTTGTTATATGGTTCGAAGTTGCTTGTTTGTCAGAAGTTTCAATAAAATGTTCAACGATAGACGATATTAATTTCTTATCATCCTTTCCCACTTTAATAATTTGTGGCATCATTTCATTGAGGTTATATTGATTATTCAAACAAGCGAAACAGATTCATACTGATGGCTATCATTTAATGCCTGAATATAATGCCTCTCTGTATAAGTAATAACAGGATCAGTCCGACTGCAATTCGATAATATCCAAAAACTTTAAATCCGTGTTGTTTTAAATAACCTATAAAAAAACGGATAGCAAGCAGGGCTACTAAAAAGGCAACGATATTTCCAATTATAAAAGCAGTAATATGTTGGGTTGAACTCAATATTAAATCATATCCCTTATGAACAGCACCATCATATTCCCATTTTTTTAGAAATATGGAATATAGTGTTGCTGCAGCCATAGTAGGTACAGCAAGGTAAAATGAAAATTCTGCGGCCAGATCACGTGTCAATTTTTGTTGCATTCCACCTATAATAGACGCCGCGCTGCGACTTACACCAGGAATCATAGCTAGCGTTTGCCATAATCCAATGATGAACGCATTCTTATTGGTCATGTCTGGTTCTGTAAGTATAGTTTGAGTTTTGAAAACCCGATCTATGAATACAAGAAATAGTCCACCAATCAACATACTAAATGCCACTGTCGTTGGACTTTCCAACATGGCATCGATCTTGTCGGAAAATAATTTTCCAAGGATCAGGGCTGGCAAAACCCCGATGGCTAATTTAATATAAAACTTAATATTTTTAAATTCGATGAATTTTTTCCAATACAAAACGATTACTGCCAATATCGCACCTAATTGTATGGATACTTCGAATAGCTTGGTAAAATCTCCAGACTGAATACCCATGAAAGAACTCGTCAGGATCATATGACCTGTAGATGAGATCGGCAGGAATTCAGTAATGCCTTCAATGATAGCGAGAATGATAGCCTGGATGATATTCATTATAGGTAAGAAGTTAGGAGTAAGGAGTTAGGAGTTAGGAGTAAGGAGTTAGGAGTTAGGGGTAGGACGGTCGATGGATAAACGTACAACGTACGATGTACA